>DATFEK010000015.1:0-3865 GCA_035251305.1 Gaiellaceae bacterium
TCTCAAGCAGCGCGATCACGCCGCGAACACGAGCGTTTCCGTCGCGGAGGAAATCCGGCAGGCGATAGTCGAGGGCAGGCTTACGCCGGGCGCCCGCCTGAAGGAGGAGGAGCTCGCGCGCGAGCTCGGCATCAGCCGCACTCCCATTCGGGAAGCGCTGCTCGTCCTACAGGCGGAGGGCCTTGTCGATGCGGCTCCGAACCGCGGGGCGACGGTTCGCGTCCACGATGCCGAGGACCTGGACGACATGTATCGGTTGCGCGCCCTCCTGGAGGGATACGCGGCAAGAGGCGCGGCCGAGCGGGCGTCCGAGGATCTCGTGAGGGGGCTGTGGGCCAGCTGCGAGCGCTTCGAGGACGTGCCCGACGGCGATGTGCACGCACTCGTCAAGGAGAACCTCGTCTTCCACAACGCGATCCTGGAGGCTGCCGGGAGCGAGCGCGTTGCGCGGATGGTGCGCACGGTGATCGAGCTACCTCTCGTCTACAAGTCGTACATCTGGTACTCGCCGGAGCAGCGTCAGATCTCGGCGCACTACCACCGGCAGATCACGAGAGCGATCGAGACCCGCCACGCGGAGCGGGCGGAGCTCGTGATGAAAGAGCACGTCTTCGAGGCGCGCGACTTGCTCGTGGCGCGCGTCCGCGAGCTGGAGAGCGCGGAATGAGCGGAGCAACGGTCGCCGCCGAGGAAGCGCACCGAGACCTCGGTGGCCCGGGTCCGCTCGCCGGTCTGAGAGTGCTCGAGCTCGGCATGCTCCTCGCCGGACCCTTCACCGGGCGGCTGCTCGGGGACATGGGCGCCGAGATCATCAAGGTCGAGCCGCCGGGCAAGCCCGACCCGCTGCGCGACTGGGGCCATGCACGATACGAGGGTCGCTCTCTGTGGTGGCCGGTGCAGTCCCGAAACAAGAAGTGCATCACCCTCGACCTCCGTCAGGAACGAGGGCAGGCGCTCCTGGTCGAGCTCGCGAGGCGCGCCGACGCCCTCGTGGAGAACTTCCGGCCGGGAACGCTCGAGAAGTGGGGAGTCGGTCCGGCCGAGCTCTGGGAGGCCAACCCGAAGCTCGTCATCGCACGCGTCTCGGGATACGGTCAGACCGGCCCCTACGCACCTCGGGCCGGGTTCGCCTCGGTCGCCGAAGCGATGGGGGGCGTCCGCTACCTGAACGGCTTTCCGGACCAGCCGCCCCCACGGATGCACATCTCGCTCGGCGACTCGCTTGCGGGGATGTTCGCTTCGATGGGAATCCTTGCTGCCCTGTACAAGCGCGACGTCCTCGGCCTCGGACGTGGTCAGGTCGTCGACGTCTCCCTCGTCGAGTCGTGCTTTGCGCTACTCGAGAGCACGGTGCCGGAATACGACCGACTCGGCGTCGTGCGCGGCCCGGGCGGAACCGGGTTGAAGGGTGTGGCACCCTCGAACATCTTCAAGTCGCGCGACGGCAGCTGGATCGTGATCGCCGCGAACGCCGACGGCGTCTTCGGCCGTCTCTGCGATGCGATGGAGAAGCCCGAGCTCGCGAGCGACCCCAGATTCGCCACTCACCTCGCCCGCGGCGAGAACCAGGAGGCGATCGAGGCGATCGTCGGCGAATGGGCTGCCGAGCGCGACGTCGCCGAGATCGACCGCGTGCTCAACGAGGCGGGCGTGATCTGCGGGCCGATCTACACGATCGCGGACATCTTCAAAGACGAGCAGTTCTGGGCCCGCGAGATGCTGATCAAGCACGTGGATCCCGGGTTCGGCGAGTACGTCGGCCCGGGCATCGTGCCCAAGTTCTCCGAGACCCCGGGCGCCGTGCGCTGGTCGGGAACCTGGGACGAAGGGAGCCACAACCAGGAGGTGTTCGGCGATCTGCTCGGGCTTTCCGACGACGAGATCGAGCACCTGAAGGAGGAGGGCGTCCTGTGAGGGTCGAGATCTGCGACGTCGGCCCGAGGGACGGCCTTCAGAACGATCCGAAGATCCTCGAGCCCGAGACGCGGGCCGAGCTCGTCAACCGCCTTGCCGGTGCGGGCCTGCCGCGGATCGAGGCGGTCAGCTTCGTCAACCCGGCCCGCGTCCCGCAGATGGCGGGCGCCGAGCAGGTCGTCGCGGCGATCGACCGCGTGCCCGATGTCCTGTATGCAGGGCTCGTGCTGAACGAGAAGGGCTATGACCGTCTCGCCACAACGGGTCTCGACGAGGTGCACTTTGCGTTCGCTGCCACGGAGACGTTCAACCAGCGAAACCAGAACGCGTCCGTCCAGGAGTCCCTCATGACCGCGCTGCGAATCGTCGCCCGCGGGCACGAGGACGGGCTGCGGGTCACGGTCACGGTAGGCGCCGCATTCGGCTGTCCTTTCGAGGGCGAGGTCGCTCCGAGCACGCCGCTCGGTCTCGCCGAGCAGCTCGCCGCGGCCGAGGTCGACGAGATCGTGTTCGCGGACACGATCGGGGTCGGCGTCCCGCGGCAGGTGCGGGAGCTCGTCGAACAGACGCTGACGTTCGCGCATGGGAAGCCCGTGGGTCTACATCTGCACAACACACGGAATACGGGCATCGCCAACGCCCTCGTCGGGATCGAGGCGGGCGCTTCCGTGCTCGACGCGTCAGTCGGCGGCGTGGGCGGGTGCCCTTTCGCGCCACGCGCCTCGGGCAACATCTCCACCGAGGATCTCGTATACATGCTCCACGGCGAGGGGATCGAGACGCGGGTCGACCTCGACGATCTCATCTCCGTCGCAGAGTGGCTCGAGGGCGTACTCGAGCGACAGCTGGAAGGACAGGTCTACCGCGCGGGGACGTTCGCTCCGGTCGCGGGCTGAGAGAAGGAGGAAGGAATGACCTACAGGCTCGGAGTCGACGTGGGTGGGACGTTCACCGACCTCCTCCTCGTCCACGACGAGAGCGGGGCGATGTACCGGGTCAAGACCCCGTCCACCCCGACGGATCCGTCTGAGGGCGTGCTCGTAGGAGTGCGAAGGATCTGCGAAGAGTCGAACGTGCCGTCGGGTGACGTCGCCTACGTCCAGCACGGGACGACCGTTGCGACGAACGCGATGCTCGAGGCAAAGGGTGCCCGCGTCGGCCTGATCACGACACGGGGGTTCAAGCAGATCTTGCATCTCGCCCGCTCTCAGACCCCCGGCCCGCTCGCGGGCTGGATCATCATGCTCAAGCCCGATCCGCCGGCGGCGCTCGAGGACACCCGCGAGGCGAAAGAGCGCATGAGCGCCCAGGGTGAAGCCATCGAGCCCGTCGACGGCGGCCAGGTACAGGAGATCGTCCGCGACCTCGTCGAGTCGGGAGTCGAGACGCTCACCGTCTCGCTGATCAACTCGTACGCGAACCCGAGCCACGAGCGCGAGATCCGGGACGTCATCCACGGTCTGTACCCGGACTTCCCAGTCACCATCTCCTCCGACGTCCTTCCCGAGTTCCGGGAGTACGAGCGGACCCTGACGGCTTGTCTCAACTCATATGTTCGGCCGCGAGTCGAGGCGTACGTTCGCAATCTCCGCTCGTCGCTGACGGAGACGGGCGTCACGGGCGCGCTGAACCTCCTGCGCTCGGACGCCGGCCTGATGACCACCGAGGTCGCATCCGAGAACCCGATCTACGGGATCCTCTCCGGTCCGGCCGGCGGGGTCGCAGGCGCGCTCCATGTAGCGAGTCGTGCCGGGTTCGAGAACATCCTCACGTTCGACATGGGTGGCACGTCGACCGACGTCGCGCTCTGCCAGGACGGCCAGGTGACGATCGAGCGCCAGACGGAGGTGCCGTACGGCTGGGGTCTCCCCGGCGAGGTGATCCCGATCAAGGTGCCGAGCGTCAACGTGCGCTCGGTCGGCGCCGGGGGCGGCTCGATCGCACATGTCCC
>DATFEK010000046.1:0-3031 GCA_035251305.1 Gaiellaceae bacterium
GAGACCTGAAGAGGAAGCAGTAGCAACGCATTCATCCCGAGCTCGCGGAGGATGAAGGCCTCCGCAGGCTCGACGTCGCCGTCGGCGAACGAGATCGCGCGCGGCCTGCCCGAGCGGAGGACTTCGGCAGTGAGTGGAAAGTCGTCGATCCGATACGCGGCCTCGTCACCGAGCGACACGTCGCGTAGAGCGTGATCGGTTGCGTCGACGACGAAGTCACCCACGACGCGGGAGGCAGAGCAGGCGGTGGCGCCGACGACGAACACGAGCGCCTTGCAGAGACGATTGCAGACGGCCTCGACGCTCTGCTCCGCCTCGAGGACTCCGGATGCAGCGAGGGCGTCGGCCAGCACCGACCCGGACCCGTCGCTTCGACCACGGCGTCGGATCTCGACCAGCTTCAGACCACGGCCTGCCGAAGCACCTGGTGGAGCCAAGACGACGTCTCGAAACGAGGCCACGCGATCCTTCCCACCGTTCTTCGCAGCGTAGAGCGCCTGATCGGCCGCACGTAGAAGCGCCGTCGAGCCGGCTCCGTCGAACGGATACGTCGAGACCCCGGCGCTGATGCGCAGAGGAAAGCCCGCGTCCATGAGGCCCTCCGCGAGAAGACGCCTGATCTGACCGCCGAGCGCGTCGGCCGCGTCCGCGCCGGCGTCCGGCAGCATGACGACGAACTCGTCGCCGCCGAGGCGCGCTGCGACCGCGCCATCGGGCAGTGCACCGCCGAGTGCGTCTGCGATCTCGCACAGAAGGCTGTCACCGAATTCGTGCCCCGCGCGATCGTTGATCTCCTTGAAGTCGTCGCAGTCGAGCACGAGGATGCTCAGCGGCATGCGACCAGCTTGCGCATCGGCCAGCGCATGCTCGAGGCGCTCCTCGAATCCGCGCCGATTCAGGATTCCGGTCAGCGAGTCGGTCACGGCGCTCTGTCGCTCGCGACCCAGAGCGAATGCAGCGTCCAGCGATGCGGCAACGTGGGCGGCGAGAACCGCCGCCGTGTCGAGGTTCACCGGGTCCACGTTCGCGGTCCGACTGCTCCGGCCCAGGAGCGCCCCGAGGCCCTTCCCGTTGACGCGCAGCGGGAGCCAGACGAGCGGCCCGGGGAATCTCGCCGGCCCGCGAGCCGGGTCGAGCACCTGACACACGATGCTCGGATCGACGAGCGCGCTCGCCGCCTCGAGCTGCGGCTGTGTGAAGGGCGCCTCGCTGGACCCGTCGAGGCGCCAGAAGGACAGCGTCGCCGGCACGCCGAGCTCGTCCCAGGTGATCACCTGGCTGGCGTCGACTGGGAGGATCCTCGGCAGGGAAGCGGCAGCGAGCGCCGCGATCTCACCTGCGTCGCGAATGCTGCTCAGATGAACGAACAGGCGGGCAAGCGAAGCCAGGTCGAGGGTACGACGGGTGCGCAGGGCCTCGGCAAGCACGCCGAGGGCCGACGCCAGCGGTCGCACGGCCTCCGCGGCGCCGTCCGGTAGCGCGCGGTCGGATTCCAGGTTGAGCACCCCGACGACGACACGTCCCGTGCGAAGCGGAACCGCGAGCTCCGAGACGATGCCGGGGCGAACCGCGAAGTAGTCGGGGTCGGCGGTGACGTCGGGCACCAACTGAGGGCTTCCCAATCGCAGCGCGCGCCCCATGATGCCGCTCGCCACCCGAATCCCGTCCGGCACCACCGAGTGCCCGCGTTGCGCAACGAGCCAGAAGCGCCCGTGGTCGAGGACGAAGATCGACGGCAACAAGCTCGCGATCTCGGCGTGCAGCACCTCCATCGCGCTGTCGATCGACGCAGCAGGATCGTCCCCGTGGCCGAGGACGGCCGTGGCCTTCTTCGCGGCCGCGGCAAGCAGCGCAACGTCGACCGGAGACGATATGCGGGCAGGGGTCGCTGCGCTCTCCATAGCCGAGAAATCGGCTGTCGAGGCGGCAGCCTAAAGACCCCTTGTCGCGCGACTGCTACGTGGCGAGCTGCCGGTACCAGTCGAAGATCGCGCCGCCCCAGAAGAGTGCGACGACGGCGCCGAGCGCCAGAAACGGCCCCAGCGGGATCGCCTGCCTTCTCGCCTCCCGACCGTGCCGGATCAACAAGAGCGCGGCCGGAACGAAGGCGGCGAAGAACCCGACGAACAGCGCCGGAATAACGGAGACGCCGAGCCCGGCGCCGAGGAGTGCCGACAGCTTCACGTCCCCCAGGCCGAGCCCCTTCGGGTGTACGAGCACGATCAGGAAGAGAAAGAGCCCTGCCCCGAGAGAGCTGAGAATCCATTCGACGCTCGGATCGTCGATCGTTCGGAGGGCGAGGATCACGACGGTCGCGGGAAGGACGATCTTGTCCGGTATCAGCCGGTGCTCGAGATCGGTGCGCGTGACGACGACGAGCGCCCAGCAGAGGAGCACCGAGGCCAGCGCCTCGAGCGTGAAGCCGAACACGAGCCCGCACGCACCTGCGAGGAGAGCCGTGCCCAGCGTGACGAGCGGGAGACGCGACGACCGGGGCACGCTCCTGAGAAGCGGATCGTGCAGAGGCGCGTTCGTCGCAACGCGATCCGCGAGGGGGCCGACGAACAGGCCTGCAAGCAATCCGACGAGGCTCGCCGCGACATCCACTAGTGGTCTCTCCGTGAGGTACGGGCCGGATTCACCCGCGAAAGGCAAGCGCGGCCAGGAGGCAGGGAGGCCGCATGCCGGAGAGGCATGTGGCCGACCGAGGACGACGCCGGGCGCGGCCTTGCAGCCGCGTGGAGACGGTGCGTACTTCCCGGAGCGACCACTAGCCCCTCGATTCACGGGGAGAACTCCGCCTCCTTCCTCCCTATCCCTCTTCCAGGGGATGACCGTCCCTCGATCTGGGGGTGATCGCCCCCCGCGACGCGACTACTGTCGGAAGAGCACTGCGGACGCTCCCTCGCGGAGCAAGAACGGCGGCGGATCTCGAGTGACAACTAGGCGGCATCTCAGCGGTACCCTCGCGTGGGCGTTGACCCTTGCTGTGCTCGTGGTTGCCGCGAGCCTGCTCACCGAGGTCCTCCGC
>DATFEK010000054.1:0-5936 GCA_035251305.1 Gaiellaceae bacterium
GTCAACGTGCGCGTGTCGGATGCCTGGATCTCCGAATCGGTCGGCGACGTGCTGAACTCGGGCGCTGCGTTCGGAGGAGGCTCCGCCGCCACGCGGGAGCGAATCCAGGTCGAGATGGTCTCCGCGAACCCGACGGGTCCGCTCACGGTCGGGTCCGCGCGGAACGGTGCGTTCGGCGACTCGGTTGCCCGGCTGCTCGAGTTCGCCGGGCAGACCGTCGAGCGCGAGTACTACTACAACGACGCGGGTGCCCAGATCGAGCGCTTCCGCGAGTCGGTGGAGGCGCTCCGCGAAGGTCGCGATCCGCCCGAGGACGGCTACCGGGGCGAGTACGTTCACGAGCTTGCTGCGGGACCAGGGGATCCTGTGTCGGCGATGCTCGAGCGGATCGAGGAGACGCTCGAGCGGTTCCGCGTCCACTTCGACACCTGGGAGCGGGAGAGCGAATTCGGCGCGGAGGTCGACGACGCCCTACCACTGCTCGACACCTACGAGGCCGAAGGGGCCATGTGGGCGCGCACGAGCGCGTACGGCGACGACCAGGACCGCGTTCTCGTCCGCTCGAACGGCACGCCGACGTATTTCGGGAAGGACGCCGCGTACATCCGCCGGAAGCTCTCCGGGGGCTTCGACCGGCTGGTCTACGTTCTCGGCGCCGATCACCACGGCTATGTCGCGCGCCTGAAGGCTCTCGCAGAGATGCTCGGACACGGGCGGGATTCGGTCGAGGTGCTCATCTATCAGCTTGTCAACCTCGTCGACCAGGGCGAGGCGACGAAGATGTCGAAGCGCCGCGGCGACGTCGTCTTCCTCGACGAGCTCCTCGACGCGATCGGTGTCGACGCCGCGCGCTGGTACCTCGTCTCGCGCGGCCACGACCAGACGATCGAGATCGACGTCGACCTCGCAGCCGAGAGGACGCAGAAGAACCCCGTCTACTACGTCCAGTACGCGCACGCCCGCATCGCCGGGATCCTCAGGAACGTCGCGGACAGCGACCTTGTAACCGATCGTTACAAGGGCCTCCTTGCCGTGCAACAGACGGGGTCTGACCCCGTGTTGCTCGCGGTCGAGGAGCGCGAGCTCGTCAAGCGGCTGCTGGAGTTTCCGCAGGTCGCGCGAGAAGCCGCGGAGCGGCGCGCTCCGCACGCGATCCCGAATTACGCGATCAGGGTCGCGGACGACTTTCATCGCTTCTACCACCACCAGCGCGTCCTCGGGTCGGACGCCGAGGGATTCCGGCTCAGGCTCTGCGCGGCGACGCAGCAGATCGTGGCTCGCTGCCTCGATCTGATCGGCGTCGACGCTCCTGAACGGATGTAGGATCAGGCGACGTGAGCGCGATCCCGCCGGACCGTAACCTGGCGCTCGAGCTCGTGCGCGTCACCGAATCCGCGGCGACCTTCGCGTCGCGCTGGATCGGGCGTGGGGACAAGATCGCGGCCGATCAGGCGGCGGTCGACGCCATGCGCATCATGCTCGACACCGTGAGCATGCGAGGCCTCGTCGTGATCGGCGAAGGCGAGAAGGACGAGGCGCCGATGCTCTACAACGGCGAGGAGGTCGGAGACGGGTCCGGGCCCGAGGTCGACGTCGCCGTGGATCCGCTCGAAGGGACGCGCCTGACTGCTCTCGGCATGCCGAACGCGATCGCCGTGATCGCGGTCTCGGAGCGCGGGACGATGTTCTTTCCAGGGGCGGCGCTGTACATGGACAAGATCGCCGTCGGGCCCGAGGCCGCGGACGCGATCGACATCGACGCGACGCCCACCGAGAATCTCGAGCGGGTCGCGGAGGCCAAGGGGCACGCCGTGAACGACCTCACGGTGGTCGTCCTCGAGCGCGACCGCCACGATGACCTGATCGCCGAGCTGCGCGAGGCCGGCGCGCGCGTGAACCTCATTCGCGACGGAGACGTCGCGCCGGCGATCGCCGCCGCCCAACCGGGCACGGGCGTCGATCTCCTGATGGGGATCGGCGGCACTCCCGAGGGCGTGATCTCCGCAGCCGCGATCAAGTGTCTCGGCGGCGCAATGCAGGGAAAGCTCTGGCCCCGAAACGAGGACGAGCGCCAGCGGCTCGTCGAGGCCGGGTACGACATCGACCGGATCCTGAGCGCGGACGATCTCGTCCAGGGAGACGACGTGTTCGTCGCGGCGACCGGGGTCACGAGCGGCGCTCTCCTGCGCGGAGTCCGCGTCGTCGGCGACCGCGTCGAGACCGAGTCGATCGTCATGCGCTCGCGCTCGGGCACCTTCCGGCGCATCGTCGCCTCGCACCCCCTGACCAAGATCCAGAGCCTGATGAAAGGAGCGCGCTGATGAGAGCGCACGAGCTGCACGAGACCGCCCGAGCCATCGTGGCCGACCACAAAGGGATCCTCGCGGCCGACGAGAGCACCGGCACGATCAAGAAGCGGTTCGACTCGATCGGCGTCGAGTCCACCGAGGAGAACCGCCGGTTCTACCGCCAGATTCTCTTTACGGCCTCCGGCATGGAGGACTCGATCGGAGGCGTGATCCTGTACGACGAGACACTCCGCCAGAGCGCCGATGACGGGACGCCCTTCGCAGACGTGCTCGCGTCCAAGGGCGTGATCCCGGGCATCAAGGTCGACACCGGCGCCCACGAACTCGCCGGCTTCCCCGGTGAGAAGGTCACCGAGGGCCTCGACGGGCTCCGCGCGAGGCTCGAGGAGTACCGCGGGCTCGGAGCGCGATTTGCGAAGTGGCGCGCGGTGATCACGATCGGCGACGGCATCCCGACCGACGCGTGCATCGCGGCGAACGCGCACGCGCTTGCCCGCTACGCCGCGCTCTGCCAGGAGGCACAGATCGCCCCGATCGTCGAGCCCGAGGTGCTCATGGACGCCGACAACACGCTCGAGACGTGCTGGGAGGTGACGACGCGGACGCTCCACGAGACTTTCGACGCGCTCTACGACCTCGCCGTCGACCTCGAGGGGACGCTCCTCAAGCCGAACATGGTCATCTCCGGAAAGGGCTGCCCCGAGCAGGCGTCGTCCGAGCGGATCGCGCAGGCGACGATCGACTGCTTCCGGGGCGTCGTGCCGGCTGCCGTCCCCGGGATCGTCTTCCTCTCGGGCGGCCAGTCGGAGGTCGAGGCGACCGAGAACCTGAACGCGATCAACCAGATCGGCGGCCCATGGCCGCTTTCCTTCTCCTACGGGAGGGCGCTCCAGGCCTCTGCGCTGAAAGCGTGGGCTGGCGACGAGGCGAATGCGGAAGCTGCGCAGGCGGTCTTCGCGCATCGCGCGCGCATGAACGCGCTCGCGGCGGCCGGCGAGTGGAGTGCCGGGATGGAGCAGCCTGTCGCCGCGTAGCCCTGACCGGGGTCAGACCCCGGGACACGTCCTTCGAGGCCATGGCCAGGGTGAGATCCCCAGGAGACATCGGGCTCGGACGCCGCGAGTTGTCCTCCTCGGACAGCGCCCGGGGTCTGACCCCTCTACGCTGGCCCCGCACGGACCGCGTGGTTGACGAGCTCGATCCGCTCGAGGAGCACCTCCTCGACGCCTTGAGGGCGCTCGAGCCGCCGTCGGCGCCGGTTCCCGCTCCACCCGAGGCTGCCGCGATCTGGCGTGCGCAGATCGACAGCCGGCAGGTGGACTACGCCGCGCGCTGGCTTGCGCAGAACGGTCGCACGTTCTACACGATCGGCTCGGCCGGGCACGAGTCGAACGCCGCCGTCGCTCTCGCACTGCGGGTCGACGATCCGGCGCTCTTGCATTACCGCTCGGGCGCCTTCTATCTCGCCCGGGCTGCGCAGGCGGGGCTCGACGGCGTCCGGGACGTGATGCTCGGCGTCGTCGCCGCGGCTGCCGAGCCGATCGCCGGCGGACGCCACAAGGTCTTCGGTCGGCACGAGCTCGCGATCATCCCCATGACCTCGACGATCGCCTCGCACCTTCCTCGAGGCGTGGGGATGGCGCTCGCGATCGATCGAGCCGCCCGGCTGAGAGTTTCGTGCCCGTGGCGGCGAGATGCAATCGTGCTCTGCTCGTTCGGCGACGCCTCGCTGAACCACGCGAGCGCGCAGGCAGCGCTCAACACCGCTGCGCACTGCGCCTTCCAGCGCCTGCCGCTCCCGCTTCTCCTCCTGTGCGAGGACAACGGCCTCGGGATCAGCGTGCCGACGCCCGTCGGCTGGGTGGAAACCGTGCTTCGATCGCGACCTGCGCTGCGCTACCTGCAACTGGACGGCAGCGACCCGATCGCCGTGCTGGAGGGCACGCGCGAGCTCGCCGACTGGGTACGCCTCGAGCGAAAGCCCGCCGTGCTCCATCTTCGCACGGTGCGCTACCTGAGCCATGCTGGGGCGGACGCCGAGATCGCCTATCGAACGCCACAGGCGATCCGTGCCGACTTCGACCGCGACCCGATACTGGGCACGGCACGGTGGATCGTCGGCTCGGGGCGGAAGACCGGAGAGGCGCTCGCGGCCGACTACGAGGCGGCGCGCGAGAAGGTGCGGAGGCAAGCCCGCGATGCGAGTGCTCTCCCGCAGATGAGGACGGCCGCCGAGGTCATGGCTCCGCTCGCCCCGCGTTCCCCGGGGGAAGTCGCACGAGCAGCGCGGGCTGTCCGTTTCGAGAGCACGGGGCCCGTCGCCCTCGCACAGGCGATCAACGCCGGGCTTGCCGGCGTGCTCGAGCGCTATCCGGAGGCCCTCGTCTTCGGCGAGGACATCGCGGTCAAAGGCGGCGTCTACGGCGTCACGCGAGGACTGCATGCCCGTTTTGGAGCTGCGCGCGTGTTCGACACGCTCCTCGACGAGACCTCGATCCTCGGGCTTGCACTGGGCGCAGCAACCAGCGGATTTCTCCCGATTCCGGAGATCCAGTACCTCGCATACCTCCACAACGCGGAGGACCAGCTTCGCGGTGAGGCGGCCACGCTGCAGTTCTTCTCGCAGGGCCAGTACCGCAACGGAATGGTGATCCGGATCGCGGGATACGGGTACCAGCGCGGCTTCGGCGGGCACTTCCACAACGACGACGCGGTCGGCGTCCTGCGGGACATTCCCGGGGTCGTGATCGCGTCGCCGTCGAGACCGGAGGACGCGGCCGCGATGCTCGCGACGTGCGCCGCGTCCGCGTCGGTGGACGGCAGCGTGTGCGTCTTCCTCGAGCCGATCGCCCTGTACCACGCCCGTGATCTCCACGCAGACGGCGACGACGGCTGGTGCTCGCCGCTGACGGACGCACACGTCCCGCTCGGCTCTGCGCGCTCGTACCTCGACGGCACCGATCTCGCGATCGTCACCTGGGGGAACGGGTTGCACATGTCGCTTCGCGTCGCCCGCCGGCTGCGTGCGCGGCGGATCTCGGCCCAGGTGCTCGATCTGCGCTGGCTCGCACCGCTCCCCGTCGCCGACGTGCTGACCGCGGCGCGCGCTACGGGGCGGGTGCTCGTCGTCGACGAGACGCGGCGTACCGGTGGGGTTTCCGAGGGCGTGCTGGCATCGCTCGTCGACGCCGGATTCGACGGCAGAATGGCTCGCGTTGCGAGCAAGGACTCGTTCGTCCCGCTCGGTGACGCCGCGCGCCTCGTTCTCGTGTCCGAGGGCGATATCGAGGAAGCGGCCCTCCGCCTCGTCGGCCCGGCGCTCTAGCGGCGTTGCGCGCGGGCGTTGATCTCGGCAACGACGGCGCACTTCGCGTCGGCAGGGGCGTCTGCCGAGCGATCCGTGACGGGGTCAGACCCGTGGGCCTGACCCCGTCACCCAAGAGAGGCCTGCTTTGCCCCGCTGCTGGCCGTCAGGATGTGATCCGGAGCGCCACCGGAGCGATCTGGCCGCGCACCTCACCGGCCGGATTGCGGGCAGTGTGGACGTTCACGTACGCGCGGCCCGCCTCGAGCGCGGCCAGCGCAGCTGCGTTCAGCGGAGCGCTCCGGCGCATGCCGTTCCGGCAC
>DATFEK010000064.1:0-3828 GCA_035251305.1 Gaiellaceae bacterium
TACGGCATCCAGCAGGCCGCGCGGACGTACTTCAAGAAGAGCGCCGGCGAGCTCGCGCTCGCGGAAGCGGCGCTGCTCGCCGGGATCCCAGCCGATCCCGCACGCTACGACCCGGCCACGAACCCCCGTAGCGCAACCGCCCGGAGGCGTCACGTGCTCGAGATGATGTTCGAGCAGGGGAAGATCACGCGCTCCGACCTCGCCGACGCGAGTGCCGCCCCGCTGCCGAGCTCCGACCAGATCCGCCTCCCAGGGACGCGAGGCGACGCGCAGTACTTCCTCAACTACGTCAAGGACCAGCTCGTCGCGGAGTACGGTGCGGGCCGGGTGTTCGGTGGCGGCTTGAAGGTCACGACGACGATCGACCTCGACCTCCAGCTCAAGGCGCGCGCCGCCATCGAGAAGGTTCTCCGGAATCCGGACGGCCCTGCTGCGGCGCTCGTCGCGATCGAGCCGAGCACCGGCGCCGTGAAGGCGATGTTCGGCGGCAGGAACTTTCGGGAGAGCCAGTTCAACCTCGCTGCGCAGGCCGAGCGCCAGCCCGGATCGGCGTTCAAGCCGATCGTGCTCGCAACGGCGATGCGAGAGGGGCTCTCCCCGCAGACCGAGATCGAATCGAAGAAGGTCGCGATCGATGCGGGAGACCGGATCTGGACGGTCACGAACTACGACCACACGTACCTCGGGCGGGTCAGCCTCGCGCGGGCGCTCGTCTCGTCGGACAACTCCGTCTACGCGCAGCTGACGGACCTCGTCGGACCGAAGAAGATCGTGCAGACGGCGCATGCGCTCGGCATCCGCAGCCCGCTCGACGCGTACTTCTCGATCGGCCTCGGCTCGGTCGCGGTGAACCCGCTCGAGATGGCGCGCGCGTATGCGACCCTCGCCAATGAGGGACGGCGCGTCGACGGCTCGCTCCTCGGCGATCGTCCGCGCGTCGTCGAGCAGGTCGAGCGGATCCAAAGCGACACCGTCGAGACGAACGCGCCGATTGCCACCCAGGTTCTGGAGGACGGGCAAGCCGAGCTTCTCACCGACATCCTCGAGGACGTGGTTCGGGTGGGGACCGGACGGCGCGCCGCGATCCCCGGGCGGACGGTAGCGGGCAAGACCGGAACAACGGACAACTACGCGGACGCATGGTTCGTCGGCTACACCCCCGAGCTCGTCGTCGCCGTGTGGGTCGGGTATCCCGACCGCCTGCGGGCCATGACGACCGAGTTCGGCGGCGATCCCGTGACCGGGGGGACGCTGCCGGCACAGATCTGGAGGAAGTTCGTAGAGACCGTCGATGAGGACGAGGACGCCTCGTTCGACGCGCCTCCGTACCTGGGCGGCGTCTCGACCTGGGTAGTCAGGCGCGGCGGCGCGTGGACGCTCGACAACGGCTACTGCCGCGATGCTCGGCTCGTCGTGTACTTCTCCGGCAAGGGGCCGGAGAAGGAGGCCGATTGCAAGCCGAACGAAGTGTCGGTGCCGCTCGTCATCGGGATGACTGCCGACGGCGCCACGGCCCGTCTCGCAGAGCAGCCCCTCGGAGCGAAACTCGCCTATGCGCCCGCGAAGCCGGGCACGCTGCCGGGGATCGTCACGAGCCAGGACCCCCGAGACGGTGGACTGTCCGCCAACGACACCGTGACGATCTGGATCGCCAAGGCTCGACACGGCGTGCTGCCGAACTTCGTCGGCTCGAGCCTCGAAGACGCTGAGCGCGAGACGGCTCGCTTGAAGCTGCGCGCAAACGTCGTGACAGGCCGAGGACGCGAAGGGAACGTCCTCCAGCAGTTCCCGAGGCCTGGGGTGGCGGTCGCCCCGGGGCTTCGCGTCAAGCTCGTGGTCGGGGACGGCTCACGAACGTAGACCCCCTGCGCGTGTAGCGCCAGGGTCGGTCCGCGCCGCGGGTTATTCCGACACGCGGGCTCGCGACGACGTCCGGCCGGTCGTACGGAGAGGCGAGCTCGAACGGCGGGCCGTCGAGCTCGGCGCTGTCGTGATCTCCCGAGAGACCGAGGGCCTGCGTCAGGCGCCCCGGCCCGGAGCACAGCAGCGTCAGGTCGTCGACACCTCGCCTGAAGCGCATTCGGTCGATCCGGTGCGTGGGCTCGAGCGCTCGCAGGAGCACCGCTGCTCCGACGTCCTTCTCGTCACACACGACGTTCGCGCACCAGTGGACCCCGTACGAGCGGTAGACGTAGAGCCGCCCGGCAGGACCGAACATGGTCGCGTTGCGCCGCGTCGGACCGCCGTACGAATGGCTCGCCGGGTCGTCCGGAAGGTAGGCCTCCGTCTCGACGATCACACCGCCCACACCGTCGACGAGGAGTGTCCAGCCGACGAGCTCGCGGGCGACGACACGAGCGTCGCGCGCGAGGAACGCCTCGAGGTCCGCCTCCCTGGGGTCAGACCCGTGGGGTCTGACCCCTGACCCGTGGGGTCCGATCCCCTGCCGGAGTCCGTTCAGAACAGCTGCTCGGCCTCTTCCGGGCGTGCGGTCGCCTCGAGGAGGCGTCGCGCGCGACGTCCGAGGTCACCGAGGTCGACGCGACCGTCCTCGGCCGCGGACGCAAGTCGCTCGGCGAGATCGATCGCACCATCCAGGAGCGCCGCGTCGCCGCCCTCGTGGCCCATGTCGTGAAGGATCGTCCGCTCGGTTCGCGAGGCGACGAGCGGATCGGAGACTCCCTCCACCCAGACCCGCGTGCGCCGCCCGCCTCCGCGCTCGTCGCCGCGAAGCGGCTCGAGCGCGTAGATCTTGTCAGCGCGCGCGTACTTCCCGAACCCGAGAAAGACCATCTTCGAGGCCGCCATTCCTCGGAGTATGACGGCGACGAGAACTTTCCAACGTGATGATCGACGTGGCCGTTCAGTGCGTTAGGAGCTCTTGGTTTCCCGGAGCATGGCGAGCGTAGCGAGCACGGCGAGCGCCACGACCACGAGCCAGATCGGCCGCCAGCCGGGAAGCAGCGCCGACGGAATGCCCGCGTCCGTCCAACCGCGTTTCACCACCTGCTCGTGCCAGAGGTCCTGGACGAAGTTGACGCCGCCGTACGCGACCATCGTCCCGAGGTACGAGAGCACGGCGATTCGCAGCCGGCGACCCTCGACTCGCACGCGCGAGAGGAGCAGTGCCGTCAGTACCAGCAGCGCTCCGTCCGTGCCGTGGTGATGGCCGAGGTGAACGGCGGCGATCAGCGTTCCGTCCGCCTCGGGAGCCAGCTCCTCGCCCATGAAGAAGTCCCCGGGAAAGTGAAACCCGAGCTCGGCGGTGATCCACGGGAGCGACAGCAGGATGACGACCGCGGCAACGCCGAGGCGCACACCGTCCCACGGACGGCGTGGCGCGAAGGAGGTGCCGGAGCGGCGGGTCGCGGCGGCCGTCAGCCCGCCGGCCAGCACGACGCCAGCCGCCGGGATCGCGTTCACCCACCGGGCGTCGAGATCGTCCTGGTCGACGAACCACGGAACGGTCGCGCAGAGCACGATCGCCGGCGCCGCCACCCACCAGGCTGCGCGCGGTAGTACCGCGGCGGCCAGGAGCGCCAGCGCGATCGCCACGAGCGCGATCGGGAAGTTCACCAGGGTCAGCGCGCGGCTGAGCCCGCCGGCAAGCCCGTCGTGTGAGACGTTGTACGTGTCGACCTGATCGATGCGGCTGTACGTGACGAGCAAGGCGAGTGTCGTGGTACCCCAGATCGCCCAGGCAGCCAGCGCCTCGCCCTGTCCAGGCAAGCGTGTCGCGTCGAGCCGTGAGATGTCTCGCCCCTAGGAGAGCGCGCTCTCGAGCTCTGCGGCCACGTACTGCTGGTCGTCGTGACCCAGTCGAGCGTG
>DATFEK010000068.1:0-5127 GCA_035251305.1 Gaiellaceae bacterium
CACGCCCGGAAGTCGCCGGATGTGCCGGAGCGCGGCCGCGAGCATCGCGCCGGTGTTTCCGGCCGAGACGACTGCGTCGGCATGGTCGTCCCCCACTGCGCGTACCGCGCGCACGAGCGTCGAGTCGCGCTTCGAACGCACAGAGTCGACAGGGTGGTCGTCCATCTCGATCGTCTCCGTCGCGACCTCGAGCCGGAGCCCCTGCGAGTCGAGGCCCGCCGGGCCGAAGAGAATCGGCTCGATCTCGGCCGACGCCGCTGCGACCGCGCCGGTGACGATCTCCTCGGGAGCGCGATCGCCCCCGAGGGCATCGACCGCGACTCGGATGGTCATCCGGAGCTGTTGCTGCTACGGAGCCTGAACCCGCAGCGGCTCGACGTCGCGGCCCTTATAGGTCTTGCAGTTCGGGCACACGCGATGAGGCCGCTTCGGCTGCTTGCACGTCGGGCACACCTGGACGGGGGGGACGGCGATCCCGTGCTGGGCGCGACGCTTGTCGCGCCTGGACCTCGAGGTTTTTCGCTTCGGAACGGCCATGAGCGGCTGCGGAGTATACAGGCGGTCGAACAGCAAAACCGCGCATGAAGGCTCCGTTAGCACCCGGTAAGGCTTGCGCAAGGCTCCGTTTGCTCGATCGGCACGCCAGGGTATCTCCCGCGCAGAAAGTTGGCGAATCGCAGGGAGAAGGGAGCGAGAGACATGAACGACGTCAAGCCCCAGAGAGGCATTCATCGTGTGTATCTGATGATCCTGGGCAGCGCGGCGCTCGTAGCGGCGTTCTGCGCTGCCTTCGCAGCAACGCTCGCCGGAAGCTCGAGCGCGGCCCCGAACGTCGCGCCGAGCAACACCGGCGAGCCGGCCGTCTCCGGCACGACCCGTGTCGGCCAGGTCCTCCGTACGACGAGAGGCACGTGGACCGGAACCGAGCCGATCGAGTACGTGTACCGCTGGTTCCGCTGCGACGGCCGTGGCGCACCGGACGCCTCCAACTGCCGGCGGATCTCCAACGCAGGCGACAACAGCTACGTCCTTCGGGAAGCCGACGCCGGGTTCCGGATTCGGTCCCAGGTCGTGGCGAGGAACGCCGACGGCCAGGGCACGGCGACGTCGAACCCGACGAACATCGTGATCTCGGCACGGCCGACGAACACGGACGAGCCGTCGATATCCGGATCGGCGGTCGTCGGATCGAGGCTCCAGGCGAACCGTGGGCAGTGGGCCGGCGATCAGCCGATCACCTATACGTTCGTCTGGCTCCGCTGCAACGACAAGGGTGAGAACTGCAGCGAGATCCAGGGTGCGAACGACCCGGCCTACGAGGTTCGCGACAGCGACGTCGGCCGGACGATCCGCGTGCGGGTGATCGCGCGGAACGATCGCGGCAGGACCTCTGCGATCTCGAACCCGACCGGAGTCGTCGGCTCGAGCCAGCCGCCTCCGGGCAGCTCGGTCACGGTGGAGAGCCTCAAGGCAGCCGGCGATCGCCTGGTCGTCTCGTCGGTCCAGTTCTCGCCGAATCCGGTGACGAGCCGGACCGCCCCGATCGTCGTGCGCGTCCGCGTCACGAACCGCGGCGAGAATCCGGTCCGCGGTGCGCTCGTGTTCATGCGTGGGACGCCGAGGGTCGTCGAGGGTCAGACGGCCGCGACGGAAGCCGACGGCTGGGTGACGCTCACCCTCGTGCCGAACCGCTTGTTCCCGCAGCCGCGAAACGGCTTCAACGTGCAGTTCTTCATCAAGGCGTTCCGTAGGGGTGACCCAGGGCTCGGAGGCATCGCCGGTTACCGCCTCGTCCAGGTCCGCCTGGCGAGCGGCGCGTAGCTCGAACGGGGCACGTGCGGATCGGGAAGGCGGCCACCTGGCCGCCTTCCCGGTTTCTTAGGGATTCGTACGGGGCTGTAAGAAGTCCGCAAGTAATTACAGACACGAGCTCCTCGATGCGTCTAAATCGACAGAAATCGACGCCAATGAAGGAGGGCGGCATGATCTCTGTCCGCGACAGCCACAGGCGCTTCACGATCCCGCTCGCACTACTTGCGCTCGCATCCCTCGCATTGCTCGGAGGCGACGGCAGGGCCGCTCCGGCCGCGCCGCCGGCGAACACCGCCGAGCCCGCGATCACAGGACGAGCCGAGCAGGGACGAATGCTGACGTCATCGACCGGATCGTGGACCGGGACCCAGCCGCTCACCTTCACGTATCAATGGGTTCGCTGCGGAACCGACGGCGGACGTCCCGACGGAGGCGACTGCACGATCATCTCCGGCGCGACGGGCCGCCGGTACCAGCTCGTACGGGCCGACGTCGACTTCCGGATGCGCGTCCGTGTGACCGCGACCAACGCCCAGGGATCGCAAACGGTCGCCTCGAACCCGACGGCGCCCGTCCTGGGTCCGCCCGTGAACACGTCGCTTCCGGTCGTCCGCGGCACGATGGTCTCGGGCTCCGTCGTGGCGGCGGATCCCGGCTCGTGGAGTGGCCGTCAATCGATCTCGTTCTCGTATCGCTGGCTTCGCTGTAACACGCAAGGCGGCGACTGCCTCTCGATCGGGGGCGCAACGGGCCGCACGTACCGCCTGACGGCGGCCGACGTCAACCACCGCATGCGCTTCAACGTCACGGCGCGAAATGCGGTCGGCAGCGTCACCGCGATCTCGGCCGAGTCGCCGATCGTGACCGAGCCGCTCCCGGCGGGCGCCACTCGGCTCCCGAGCGGCGAGATCTCGATCCCGGCCTCGAGCGTGCCTCGCGACCAGCGTCTGATCGTGTCACAGGTCGTGTTCTCCCCGAACCCGGTCACGAGCCGGAGCCAGCTCGTCACGGTCCGCGTCCGGGTGAAGGACACGCGAGGCTACGTCGTGAGAGAGGCACTCGTCTTCGTGCGCTCGACCCCGCGGGTGACGAGCGGAGGCGATCGTCAGATCTCGACGACCGACGGCTGGGTGACCTACCAGCTGGCGCCCAATGCGAACTTCCGAGTCCGCAGCGGCTACAACGTCCAGTTCTTCGTGAAGGCCTACCGGGCTGGAGATCCGGCGCTGGCGGGCATCGCGGGCTATCGACTCGTTCAGGTGCCAACAGCGAACCGCTGAGCCTCACGGGCCTCCGCCCGCGGCCCAAACGCTCCTGACGCAATGAACGGCCATGTCGCCGTGCGGCACTGGACGCCCAGCGACTGGCGATCGTAACGTCGGGAGCTCAAAGCTCGTCGCGGAGCTCGGCGAGCGCCGCCCACCGAGGGTCGGGCTCGCGCTCCATGTGCTCGTGCGGCTCCGCATTCAAGTCCTTTCCGCATACGGGACAGAGGCCCGCGCAGTCGGGCCGGCAGAGAATCTGCTCGGGGAGCTCGAGCGCGATCACGTCGCGCGCCCAAGCCGCGACGTCGAGAAAATTATCGGCCACGTAGTCGGAATGCAGTCCGTCTGCAGGCAGGGCGTCGGGGTCGTGAAACTCACGCGCGGACATGCCGCTTGCGACCTCGGCAAAAGCCAGGCAGCGCATGCACGGGCCAGTGAGATGCGCTTGGAGGCGTAGCTCGAACACGGTCGCACCGGAGGCCTGTGAGATTCGGAGATCGACAGGAAAGCGCGGAGGCGAGAGCTCGTAGCGCTGTCCGCCGAGAACGAAGGGCTCGAACTCGAGCTCGAGCGCTTCGTCGCGCACCTCACCGGGCCGGAGTCGGAGTCGTCCGAGGTCGATCGTCGCCACGATCCGGAGAGTAGCGCGGGCGCGGACTTTGTGGCTCTGAGCCACAAGGCTGCATCCCACGCCGTTGCCATCATTAGTCCGTGTTCTGATAATGTCCAGAGCCATCATGGACGCTGATCGCTGGCTCGGGCTCGACCTCCGCCATCTGATCGCGCTCAAGGCGATCGCCGACGAGGGATCCTTCGGGAAGGCCGCTGAGCGGCTGGGCTATACGCAGTCTGCGATATCGCAACAGATCGCCGCGCTGGAGCGCATCGTCGGGCTCCGCCTCGTCGAGCGACCCGGTGGGCCGAGACCGATCTCCCTCACGGAGGCCGGCCGGACACTCCTCCGGCACGCAGACGCGATCCAGGCCCGACTCCTGGCTGCCAAGGCGGACATGGCTGCGCTCGAGGCCGGTGACGCCGGGCGACTCCGCGTCGGCACGTTCCAGAGCGTGGGAGCGCGCATCATCCCGACCCTCCTGCGCCGCTTTTCGGAGAGCCACCCGCGAGTCGAGGTCGTGCTCAGCGAGTCACAGAACGAGAGCGCGCTTCTCGAGATGATCGAGCGTGGCGAGCTCGACCTGACCTTCTGGACCCTCCCGGTCGCGTCGGGCCCCTACGAGACGGTCGAGCTCCTCACCGACCCGTACGTCCTGATCGTCCCGGCCGGGTCCCCCATGTCCGCGCTCAGGCGCACTCCGACGCTCAAGGAGATCGCGCTCCAGCCGCTCATCGGCTTCAACCACTGCAGCGCAATGGATCAAGTCGAGTCCCATCTCGCCTCGACCGGACGCACGCCCAACATCGTGTTCCGCTCCGACAACAACGGAACCGTCCAGGGGCTCGTCGGCGCTGGGGTCGGGCTCAGCGTCGCCCCTCGGCTGACCGTGGACGAGGACGACCCGAGCATCGACGTGATCGACCTGCAGGGACGGATACCGCCACGGGTGATCGGCCTCGTGTGGCATCGCGATCGCCATCGGAGCCCGGCGGCGGAGGCGTTCGTCGAGTCGGCGACCGCCGTGTGCCGCGAGCTGGCGACCGAGCCCGCCGCGGCCTAGGAAAACCGCTCGTACTCTTCCGGCTCGACCGACTCCGGGCCGATGCCGGCGATCACGGTCTCCTGCGACCGCTCGTGCAGGCGCTCGCGGCCGCGTTTGACCGCCGTCAGGAACTTGTCGAGATTCAGCTCGAGAGTCGAGAGGATCGAGTCCGCCCAGTCCTCCATCTCGAGCCGGGTCTCGCGCGCCTTGCGTCGAGCGTCGTCGACGATGTCCTCGGCTTGGTTCTCGGCGAGCTTGACGATCTCCGTCTGCGAGGCCTCCCGCATCGCCTGCTCGCGCGCCTCCTGGACGATCCGATCGCATTCCCGCTTCGCCTCGGCGAGCATCTCCTGCCGCTCCTTGACAATCCAACGGGCCTGCTTGATCTCCTC
>DATFEK010000071.1:0-3881 GCA_035251305.1 Gaiellaceae bacterium
CGTCTGCCGGCACCGCGGCCACCTCGTCGTCTCCGGCGAGGGCTGCCGCGAGACGCTCCAGTGCCCGTACCACGCCTGGACCTATGACCTCGACGGGACGCTGCGAAAGGCGCCTCGCTCCGAGCGCGAGCCAGGCTTCGACCCGTCCGGTCTCTCGCTCCTTTCCGTGTCCGTCGGTACATGGGGACCTTTCGTCTTCGTGAATCCGGACCCCGCGGCAACCCCGCTCGAGGAGGCGCTCGGCGAGCTTCCTGCGATCGTGACCGCCAGCGGGATCGATCTCGACGCCGTGCGCTTCCACTCGCATCACGAATGGCCGATCGAGGCGAACTGGAAGGTCGCGATGGAGAACTTCCTCGAGTGCTACCACTGTCCGACCGCGCACCCGGGATTCAGCAAGGTGATCGACGTCGCGCCCGACGCGTACCGGCTCCAGGTGCACCCGACCTTCTCGAGCCAGGTCGGCTCGGTACGCGAGTCGGCCCTCTCGGGTAACGGCAGGGCCGCGTACACGCCGCGTAGCGACGTCGCCCAGGCTCAATACCACTTTCTGTTTCCCGTGACGACCGTGAACATCGCCCCGGGCATCCCCAACCTCGGCCTCGAGCGCTACCTCCCGGACGGGCCTGCGCGGACGATCGAGGTCACCGACTACTACTTCGGGGCGGACGCCTCGGACGAAGAGATCGCGGAGCTGATGGCGTGGGACAACCAGGTGGGCGAGGAGGACGTCTCGCTCGTCCAGTCCGTCCAGCGTGGCCTCGAGTCCGGAGCCGTCCCACAAGGGCGCCTGATGGCGGAGAGCGAGCAGCTCATCGCCGACTTCCAGCGCCGCGTGCGTGACGCTCTGCTCACCGACTAGAGGTCGTCGAGGAAGCGCTGGCGCGCTTCGGCGAGCGCGTCTCGAACGCCGCCGGGGCCCGGAGCCGCACGCTTCGGCCCTTTGCGCGGTCGCTTGAAGGTCCCCTCCCGAACACTCGAGGCAACCTCCTCGTGCGCATCTCGGAATGGAACTCCCTTCCGAACGAGGGCCTCGGCCGCGTCCGTCGCGAGCAGGAGCGGGTCGGAGGCAGCCTTGGAGAGCCGAGCGCGGTCGACGTCGAGCCCGCTGACGAGCATCGTGAGCGCCTCGAGCGCAAGCCGCGTGTCGCGTCGCGTCCCGAAGACCGGCGCCTTGTCCTCCTGCAGGTCGCGGTGGTATGCAAGCGGTAGCCCTTTCACGGTCGCCAAGAGGCCGGTGAGCCGTCCGATAGCCGTGCCCGCCTTGCCGCGGGCGAGCTCTGCGACGTCGGGGTTCAGCTTTTGCGGCATCATCGAGGACCCTGTGGCCGCCGATTCCGGAAGCCGCACGAAGCCGAACTCGGAGCTCGCCCAGAGGACGATCTCCTCTCCGATCCGCGAGAGGTGGGTGAACAGCACCGCAGCCGCGTACAGATAGTCGAGAGCGAAATCGCGATCGGCCACGGCGTCGATCGAGTTGCGCATCTGGCGAGGCGGGGGAGGAAGCTCGAGCGTCGAGCCCGCCAGCGCGCCGGCGCCGAGCGGACTCTCCGAGGCAGCCTCGGCAGCGGCGGCGAAGCGGGTGCGGTCGCGGTCGAGCATCTCGACCCAGGCCAGCAGGTGGTGACCGAGAGTGACGGGCTGCGCCCGCTGCAGATGCGTGTACCCGGGCATCACCGTCGCGGCCTCCGACTCGGCGAAGGAGAGCACCACGAGCGCGAGCGCGTCGATCGCGTCGCGAGCCTCGGCGCAGGCGTCGAGCACGTAGAGGCGGAACGCGGCGGCGACCTGGTCGTTCCGGGATCGCCCCGCGTGAATCTTGCGTCCGACGTCACCGAGAAGGCGCTCGATCGCCGAGTGGATATCCTCGTCCGAGTCGGCATAGCCGTCCGGGTCCTGTGCGATCTCGGCCAGACGTGCCTCTGCGTCGTCGAGCTCCTCAGCTGACAGCAGCCCCGCGGCAGCCAGCCTGCGCGCATGCTGGGCGGTCGCCTCGCAGTCGTACGGCAAGAGCTCCGCATCGTCGACGCGCAGGAACCGCCAGACCTCGGGGTCCAGCGCGCTACCGACTCGCCCCGCCCACGTCGTCACGTGCGCGCGATTATGGCGCGGGTGCGCGCGGCGTGCAGCTCGGTCTCGAGCGAGGAGATGCGGACGAAGCCCTCTGCTGCGTGGTGCGGGAACGTCTCGCCGGTTCCGTACGAGGCGAGCTCGGCGGCGTAGATCATGTGCGGGGAACGGCGACCGGTCACGACAGCCGCATTCGGCCTGAGCTCGAGTCTCACCTCGCCACTGACGAGCTGCTGCGTCGAATCGACGAACGCGTCGATTGCCTCACGGGCCGGGCTGAACCAGCGGCCCTCGTAGACCAGCTCCGTCCAGCGCTGCTCGAGCGGTCGCTTCAGACGACCTTCGTCCTTCGTCAGGACGACGTCCTCGAGCGCCGAGTGCGCCTCGATCAGCATCGCCGCGCCGGGCGCCTCGTAGACCTCGCGGCTCTTGATCCCGATTGCCCGGTTCTCGATCATGTCGATCCGCCCGATCCCGTAGGCGCCCGCAAGCTCATTGGCACGCGCGATCAGCGGGGCCAGCCGAAGCTCTTCGCCGTCGAGCGACACCGGCAGCCCTCGTTCGAAACCCACGGCCACCTCGATCGGCTCGGGCGCCGTCGACGGATCGGCGGTCAGCGCGTACGGCTCGTCGGGAGGAGCGCTCCAGGGATCCTCGAGAGCACCCGCCTCGATGGCGCGACCGAAGACGTTCTCGTCGATCGAATAGGGGGAGGAGGCGGTCTGGACGACGGGGATCCCCTTCGCGAGCGCGTACTGGATCTCCTCGTCCCGCGTCCAGATCCGGTCGCGAAGCGGCGCGATCACGGTCACCCCCGGGTAGTGCGCCCTGAACGCGAGCTCGAACCGGAGCTGGTCGTTCCCCTTGCCGGTGCACCCGTGGACGACGGCCTCGGCGCCGATTTCGAGGGCGATGTCGGCGACGGCACCGGCGATGACGGGCCGCGAGAGCGCCGACACGAGCGGGTACTTCCCCTCGTAGAGCGCGTTCGTGACGATCGCCCGCGCACACTGCTCCTCGGCGAACGCGTCCTTGCGGTCCACGAGGAGGATGTCATCTGCCCCAGCGGCTCTCGCGCGGGCGATGGACTCGTCGATGTCGAACGCCTGGCCGACGTCGACGAGCACCGCAACGACCTCGTCGTAGCCGTACCAATCCTCTTTGAGCCAGGCGAGGATGCACGACGTGTCGAGCCCACCGGAGTAGGCGACGACAGCTGTCCCGCTCATGCCACCGGGGCGTCGCTCGCTAAGGAGGCGAGCGCGAGGCGTGCACGAATCAGTATCGAGATGGGCTCAGACCTAAGTCTGACCCCATCACAGTTTCCCAACGGACCAGCGCCGAGCGCGATGCATCCTGCCGCGGACGGCGTCAGACGGCCGCGGAGCCCGGCTTCGCCGGGCGGGAGCGGCCGGCGGCCGGTGGCTTGAGCGTTCATGCGGCGCCCTGCAGGAGGTGCCCGGAGAGCTCGTCCCGAAGAGCCGCCGCCGAGATTCCGTCACGAGCGGCGACGAAGATCGTGTTGTCGCCGGCGACGGTGCCCGCGATACCCGGATGAGCGGCCTCGTCGACAGCCTGCGCGAGCGCGTTCGCATAGCCGGACGGAGTCGTCAGCACCACGAGGTTTCCCGCAGCTTCCACTCCGAGCGCATACCGGCGAACCGCGGCGTCCAGCGCGCGCAAGCGATCGCCGTCGGTGGCTCCATGCGATGCGTAGACGAGCCGTCCGCTCGGCGCGCGCACCTTCACGAGCCCGAGCTCGGCGATATCGCGTGAGACTGTCGTCTGCACGACGTCGAAACCCGCTCCAC
>DATFEK010000073.1:0-2134 GCA_035251305.1 Gaiellaceae bacterium
CGTACTGCGTCTTGGCGAGCGCCACGAGCGCTACAGGTTGCCGCGAAGGGCCTGCTCGCGCTCGATCGCCTCGAAGAGCGACTTGAAGTTCCCGATCCCGAAGCCGCGCGAGCCGTGACGCTCGATGACTTCGAAGAAGAGTGTCGGGCGGTCCTGGACGATCTTCGTGAAGAGCTGCAGCAGGTAGCCCTCCTCGTCGCGGTCGGCAAGGATCCCCATGGAGCGTAGGTCGTCCCAGTCCTGCTCGATCTCGCCCACGCGTTCCCGGACGATGTCGTAGTACGTGTCCGGGGTGGCGATGAAGAGGACGCCGTGCTCGCGGAGCGCGGCAACCGTCTTCACGATGTCTGTCGACTGCATCGCCACGTGCTGCACTCCGGGGCCGCCGTGGAACTCGAGGTACTCCTCGATCTGACTCTTGCGCTTGCCTTCCGCGGGCTCGTTGATCGGGAACTTGATCTTCCCCTCGCCGTCCGTCATCACCTTCGACATGAGCGCCGAGTACTCGGTCGAGATGTCCTCGTCCGAGAAGTGCGTGAGTTGGCTGAAGCCGAGCACACGCTCGTAGAAGCCGACCCACTCGTCCATGCGCCCGAGCTCGACGTTGCCGACGACGTGGTCGATCGAGCTCAGTCCGACCCCGGGGGACGGTGGGCCGTTCGGCGAGACCGACTGGTAGCCGGGAAGGTACGCACCCTCGTACTCGGAGCGGTTGACGAAGGTGTGGATGTTGTCGCCGTAGGTCGCGATCGCGCCGAGCTCGACGCGGCCCGAGTCGTCCTCGACCCAGTGCGGCTCGACGACGCCGCGAGCACCGCGCTGGACGGCCTGCCGGTACGCGTTCGACGCATCGGGAACGGCGAGGGCGACGTCTCTGACGCTGTCGCCCTTCGTGGCGGCCCAGCGGCAGATCTCGCTGTCCGCGCGGAGGCCACTCGTCAGCACGAAGCGGATGTCTCCCTGCTCGAGCACGTAGGACGCCCGGTCGCGGATGCCTGTCTCGGGACCGGCATAGGCCGTGCGCGTGAAGCCGTACGCGTTCTCGTAGAAGTACGCCGCCTGCTTCGCGTTCCCGACCCAGATCTCGAGGTGGTCCCAGCCGTCGATCGGCATGAAGTCGCGTTCGCTCATGGTCCGATTCTAGGTCGCCTGTGGCTCGGGCGCCCGCCGCCTGGCGAAGAGGATCCCGACCGCGATCAGGACGCCGCCGAGCACCTGCAGAAGGCCGAGCTGCTCGGAGAGCAGGATCACCGCGAGAACGGCCGCCACGAACGGCTGCAGGTTCGCCGCCAAGGTCGCACGCGCGGGCCCGATACGGTGGATCGACCGAAACCAGAGGACGTTCGTGAGCACCAGCGGGCCAAGGGTCGCGAAGATCAGCAGTGCCCAGACCTCGACGCTCAGGTGCCAGTCCTGATCCGACGTCTGCGGGATTCCCACGAGCGCGATGAGAATCCACGCTAGCGGGAGGACCACGGCGCTCACACGGGAGGGCGAGTACGTGTGCATGAGCGGCGCAACAGCGACCGAATAGGCAGCCCAGGTCGCGCCGGTCGCGAGCCCGAGGAGAATCCCCTCGTAGCCGCCTGACACGTCGCCTCCAGATCCGACCGCGACGAGCGCGACGCCCGCGAAGGAAATCGCGGCGGCAAGCCAGAAGCGCGCGGTCAGCCGTTCCCGCCCGAGCACGAGCCCGAAGATCGCGGCGAAGATCGGAATCGCGCCGAGCAGAAGACCTATGGTCGAGGCGGTCGTCACATCGAGCGCGAGCACGAAGGAGAGCTGGTTCAGCCACAACGTCACGGCCGCGAATGCGAGGACCGGGAGATGACGGCGCTCGATCAACAGCGTGCGCTCGACTGCGAGCGTGAGCGCGACGAATATGACCGCTGCCAAGGCGTACCGAACCGTCGCATACGAGAGCGGCGCAAGCCCCTGGCCGAGGATGTATTTCGTAACACTCAGATTCAGCGACCAGAGCAGGATCGTCGCGAGGAGCATGACCTCGACGGCGGAGGGCCGGCGCATCACGCGACGCTACCGGCGATAGGCTTGCGGTCGTGACAGAGCCAACCGTTGACGACATCGACGCGCTCGTCGGCCCGGCGACGCCGCACTTCGCGTACCAGCTGCG
>DATFEK010000136.1:0-7577 GCA_035251305.1 Gaiellaceae bacterium
GGCTAGCGAGCCCGTGCGGGCAGAGATCGTCGCGGTCGGGACGGAGCTCCTCCTCGGTCAGATCGCCAACACGAACGCCGCGTGGATCTCGGGGCGCTTCGCCGAGATCGGCGTCGACGTGCTCCGCCACCAGGTGGTGGGCGACAACGCTGAGCGGATCGAGGACGCGATCGCCACGGCCGTCGCGCGATCCGACGTCGTGATCGTCTCGGGCGGGCTGGGCCCGACGCAGGACGACATCACGAGGCCCGCACTCGCCCGGATCGCCAGCGTCCCGCTGATCCGCCGACCCGAGATCGAAGCGGAGCTCCGTGATCGCTTCCGCACCCGAGGCCGCACGATGCCCGAGGGCAACCTCGCGCAGGCCGACGTCCCCGAGGGCGGGCGCTACCTAGCGCCGCAGCGCGGAACGGCGCCGGGTCTGGTGCTCGAGATCGGGGCGACGAGGGTCTACGCCCTCCCGGGGGTGCCCGCCGAGATGCGCGAGATGATGGAGGGCGTCGTCCTTCGCGAGCTCGCCGAGCTCGCCGGGCCCGCCTCGCTCGTCTCGCGCACCTTGCGGTGCTACGGGCTGGCCGAGTCGAGGATCGCCGAACTGCTCGACGACCTGTACCACGGCGCGTCGAACCCCACCGTCGCCTACCTCGCCGGCGGCGGCGAGGTCCACGTCCGGCTCACGGCGAAGTCGAGCACACGAGAGGACGCCGGGTCGCAGCTCGAACCGCTCGAGCTGGCCGTCCGCGACCGGCTCGGCGACCACGTCTACGGCGTCGACGACGAGACCCTCGAGGCCGTGGTCGGTCGCCTGCTGTCCGAGCGCGACAGGACGATCGCCTGCGCCGAGTCGCTGACCGGCGGCGGGCTCGGCGAGCGGATCACGGCGGTTCCGGGAGCCTCCGTCTACTTCCTCGGCTCGGCGGTGACGTACTCGCTCGAGGCCAAGCGGTCGATCCTCGGCGTGTCCGACGCGACGCTGACCGGCCCGGGGCCGGTCAGCCCGGAGTGCGCGGCCGAGATGGCGGCAGGCGCCCGTCGCGTGTTCGGCGCCGACGTGGCGGTCGCGCTCACCGGCGTCGCCGGTCCCGACCCCCACGGTGGGACGGAGGCCGGACAGGTGTGGATCGCGCTCGACGCTCTGGACGTTCAGCACCAACACGGGTTCCGGTGGCCGTTCGACCGCGAGCTCGTCCGGAGGTTCTCCGAGATGGCGGCGCTCGACCTCGTCCGACGCCACCTGCTCGGCCTGCCGCTACCGGACTGATGGCCCGCGACAGCGCGTCACGACCCGAGGCCAAGCGGCTCCGGCTCTTCGTCGCAGTCGAGGTGCCCGAAGAGGTCCGCTCTGCGCTGGCCGAAGCGGTCGCACCGCTCCGCGAACGGTTCCCGAGAGCGCGCTGGGTGCCCGAGCAGAACCAGCACGTGACCGTGAAGTTCATCGGCTCGACGTATCCGCGGCTCGTCGAGTGGGTCACGTCGGCCGTGGGGCAGGTCGCGTCGGCGCATGAGGCGTTCGAGACGCGCGCGACCGATCTCGGCGCCTTCCCTAGTGCCCGCCGGGCCCGAGTCCTGTGGGCGGGCCTCGACGACACGGACTCGCGGTCGGCGGCGATCGCCGGCGCGCTCGACGAGGCGCTCGCGCGTGAGTTCAGAGTCGGGAAGCGGCCGTTCACGCCGCACCTCACGGTCGCTCGGTTCGACCCGTCGGTCGAGCTCGATCTCGGCGAGGTCCCGTTCGAGAGCGAGGCGTTCCTCGTCGATCGCGTCGTCCTGTTCCGGAGCCACCTCCGGCGACCGGCGCCCGTCTACGAGC
The DNA here is from genome assembly GCA_035251305.1 of Gaiellaceae bacterium. Lineage (GTDB taxonomy): Bacteria > Actinomycetota > Thermoleophilia > Gaiellales > Gaiellaceae > GMQP-bins7. Next base: position 1,811 of record DATFEK010000136.1, read on the forward strand.
CGCTGGAGGCATTCTCTCTCGGAGCCCGCTCGGGCAGAGGCTGATACGCCTACGATTCGAGCTCCGCGATCAGGATGTCGATGAGCTCTCGCACGTCGTCCTGCGCTGAGCATGGGTCTGCGTCGGTTCCCCTGATCCAATCGTTCGAGTCGGGAACGTCCGGCGGGGACAACGAGGGGTCGCACCCGTCCACACGTAGACGGAGGTCCTCGAGATCCGCGACCGCCCCCGCCGCGTCGCCGGCTGCGATCCTGGCCTCGATGGCCTCGAGACGGGCGAGGAAGGACGTCCGAGTCCCGGGGGCGCTCCGGAAGATGCCTTCCGGCAGGCTTCGGATGAGCGCCGCAACGATGTCGGGATCCTCTCCATCAACGATGCCATCGTCGTCTGAGTCGGGATCCTCTCGGTCGGCGCCGGATCGTCCCTCGAGGGCGTCCGGGAGCCCGTCTGCGTCGGAATCGAGGTCCCGATAGTCCGGCGTCCCGTCCCCATCGGTGTCTCCCGGCCCTTCGCTCGCGTCCGGGATCCCGTCGTCGTCGGAGTCTGGATCCAGCGCGTCGATGACCCCGTCGCCGTCGGTATCGATGGGGGAGCCGCCGTCGGTCTCGACGAAGTCATCGATCCCGTCCCCATCGGTGTCAGCAAGACCTGGATCGATACCCAGGGTCCGTTCGATCGCGTCCCCGAGACCGTCGTCGTCGTTGTCGACGGCCGTGTTCAGGTCTTTCACATATACATCGAAGAGACCGTCGGCACCTGCTGGGTCGAGATTCGTGGCGAGGGACTCGAAAGCCACTCTGGTTCCGTCCGCCGCGAGGGCGGGCCGCGAGCTGCTGTCGTTCCCTCTGGTCTCATCGTCGGCTGTGGAAGCCACGATCAGGTCCCCGGTCAACAGGTCCTTCACGAACACGTCCGGGAAGGGTGCAACGAGGATGTCGCAGAACTGACACACCTCGAACGCCACCCTGGTCCCGTCGGCGGACAGGGAGGATCGATAGTGGTCTCGGACGGCGATGCCTGGAGTGTCACCCGGGGAGGCCAAGGTGAGGTCGCCGGTTCCCAGATCCTTCACATACACATCGAGGCGGACGAACGTGTCCCCGGGGTCGAGGTTGATCGCGGTGGACTCGAACGCCACCCTGGTCCCGTTCGCCGACAGGGAGGGTTGCGAACTCCCCCCCACGCTTCCGAAGCAGAGTCCCTTGGTCCCGTCATCGGCTGTGGAGGCCAGTGTGAGGTTGCCCGTCAACAGGTCCTTCACGTAGACGTCATCGCAGCCGTCGGCATCGTCCGGGGCGAGGTTCGTAGCCGCGGAGTCGAAGGCAACCCGAGTTCCGTCCGCGGACAGGGACGGCCGAGAGCTGCCGTCGTTCCCCTTGGTCCCGTCAGCGGCGGTCGAGGCCAGGACCAGGTCACCGGTCGCTAGGTCTTTGACGAACACGTCGGGGAAGGTGTCGGCGGGGGCGGGATTCAGGTTCGTGGCGTGGGATTCGAAGGCCACCACGGTCCCGTTGGCAGACAGGGAGGATCGGAAGCTGTCGAGGTTTCCCTTCGTTCCATCCGACGACGTCGAGGCCAGAGCGATGTCCCCGGTCACGAGGTCCTTCACGTAGACATCTCGCGCCGTTTCGGTATCCGCGGGGTCGAGGTTCGTTGCCGACGACTCGAACGCCACCAGCGTCCCGTCCGAAGAGAGCGAGGGTCGGACGCTGTTGCCATTGCCCTTCGTCCCATCATCGGCCGACGAGGCGAGGACGATGTCTCCAGTCACCAGGTCCTTCACGTACACGTCGAGTGTGGCGTCCGTGTCGGCGAGAACGAGGTTCGTGGCCTCGGAATCGAACGCCACGCGGGTTCCGTCCGTGGAGAGGGAGGCCCCGAAGCTGTCCCCGTTCGCCTTGGTTCCGTCGGCTGCCGTGCTGACCAGCATGGTGTCTCCGCCAGCTGTGAGCGCCGATGCCGGCGACCCAAGGAAGGCGAGCGCCAGGGCCACGAGGACTCCTGCGTCCCACCGCACCCTCGAACGCCGATCGTGAAGGGCGATCGATCCTGACATCCGCATCCCATCCTCCCTCTCGGGTCCAAGCGGTCTGAAAGCCATGCCTCGTCACGGATGGATGTTCGACGTAGTACTCGCCGAATTCGAGAGTGATGTCATGAGCAATGAGCCACTCAATCTCTCGCGCTCGTATGGGACGCAAGCCGGTCGGTCCGACCTCATCAGTCTGGAGACGCAATGCTCGTCATACGTCGCTGGGAAGCGACGAGCGATCGGCGGCAACTGCAAGTTACACGGAAGGGCAACAGCGTCGACCAGTTGGAGTCAAGCACCCACTCCTGTAGCTCTTTCCGCGTTCCCCCGTGTCGCCTACGATGCAAGGCATGCCCACGAGCTGGCCTCTCGTGGGGCGGGAAGACGAGCTCGATTTCATCGCGCAGGCCATGGACCGCCCCGGGGCGCCTGGTGTGGTCGTCGCCGGGGTCGCCGGCGTCGGCAAGACGCGACTTCTCGCCGAGGCGATCATTCGGGCGGGAGATCGGGGTCGGCCAACCGCGACGGCCCAAGGGAGCCACTCGGCGAGAGCGATCCCGTTCGGGGCGTTGGCGCACTTGCTCCCGCTAGATCTCTCGGCCACAGGCCCGACGAACCTTCTCCGCGTTGCTGCCGACGCCCTTACGGAGGGGCTTGGTAGTGATCGGCTCGTTCTCGCTATCGACGACGCTCACCTGCTCGACGAGACTTCAGCCGCGCTCGCACATCACGTAGCCGAATCGCGGAGATGCTTCGTCATCGCGTCGCTGAGGAGCGGCGAGCTAGCTCCAGACGCTGTCGTCGCGCTTTGGAAGGACGACCTTGCGGATCGCCTAGAGATCCAGCCCCTTTCCCGTGATGAAGTCGATCGGCTCCTCAAGGGGGTCCTCGAGGGCCCGATCGACGGCGCGACGTCACACCACCTCTGGGAGACGACCGAGGGGAACGCGCTGTTCCTTCGAGAGCTCGTGCTCGGGGGACTTACGAGCGGGACGCTTGCGCAGCGGAGCGGTCTGTGGATGCTGCGGGGGAACTTGGGCGAGGTCCCGCGCCTTGTTGACGTCGTCGAGACGAGACTCGGAGACGTCACACCCGAGGAGCGAGGGGTACTCGAGATCGTTGGACTCGGGGAACCGCTCGAAACCTCCTTCCTCGAAGCGTTGTCCGATAGAAGGGCCATCGGCTCAGTGGAGCGTCGCCATCTCCTGGTCACGAGGCTGAATGGCCGGCGGCGTCAAACCCTGATGCATCACCCGCTCTTCGGAGAGGCAACGAGGGCACGCACTCCACCGTCGACGGCAACCACCCTCAAGGCCCGACTCGCAGAGATGTTGCAAGAGGCTGGGGCGCGTCGACGAGGTGACATCCTCCGGTTGGCGTCGTGGCGGCTCGAGAGCGGGGGACTCGCCGAGAGCGATCTCTTCCTGGCGGCCGCGCATCGCGCGATGGCACTCTTCCACCACGACTTGGCCGAGCGACTGGCGCGCGCGGTCTTCGATGCCGACCGCAGCGTGCCGGCTGGGTTCGCGCTCGCCGAGGCTCTGTCGGGGCAGGGGCGCGACGACGCCGCGGAGGATCTGCTCGGTGAGCTGGAACGAGCTTCGATGTCCGAAGCCGAGAGGACCCGCGTGGTGTCGACGCGAGCCTCGAACCTGTTCTGGCGGCTCGGACGGGGAGCCGAGGCCGAAGCGGTCATTAGATCAACGCTTCCGCAGCTGCAGGATGCGCAAGGCCGGGATGATCTCCTCTGCGAACTGGCCGACGTCCTCATCGCCGGCCGCAGCGTAGAAGAGGGTCGGCAAGCGGCGTTCGAGGTCTTGGACCGCAGGGTCGCAGGCGACCGACCACTGCTCATCGCGGCGACCGCAGGCGCGTTCGCTGCAACGTTCGCCGGCAGAACCGCCGAAGCCCTGGCAACGGTGGGCAGATGGTCGCAACTCGCCCGAGAGCGGACCGACGAGCTTCCACTCGCCCCCATATGGCTGGGCCTCACCAGATGCAACGCACTCCTTGCGGCTGGGCGCATCTCGGAGGCATGCGCCGAGGCGGAGGTCCTGTATGAGGGATCGGCTCGCCCAGGTGCGGAACTCTTGCGGGGACCACAGCTCTTCTTCCTCGGCTGGGTGACGCTCATGGCTGGACGGATCGAATCGGCTCGTGCCTGGAACCGCGAAGCGGTGGCCGTGTTACGCGAGGTCGATTTCCGGCGGCATCGCTCTTCCACGTTGGGGGATCTCGCTCATTGCGAGGCGCTGTTGGGAAACGACTCGAAAGCCGAACGGGTCCTCCTCGAAGCTCGTGCCCTGCGCGTGCCCTCGTTCATGCTCGACGAGGGATTCATCGGCCGTGCGGAAACCTGGCTCGCGGCCGCACGCGGGGAGGTGTCGCGAGGGATCGCATCGGCGATCCGAGCCGCGGACACGATCGGCGCGATGGGGCAGAGCTTCCCGGAGTCGCTTTCCCTGCATGACGTCGTTCGCCTGGGTGAGCCCGCTCGGGTCGTCGATCGTCTGACCGAGCTGGCGGAGTTCTGTGACGGCGAACTGATCCCTGCGTTCGCTCGGCACGCTGCCGCATTGACTGCTCATGACGCCGACGGGTTAGTCGCGGTCGCGTCGGCGTTCGAGCAGATGGGCGCGATCCTGTACGGGGCAGAGGCTGCGGCGCAGGCAGCGAGGATCTATCGAGACGAGGGTCGAACCGGGAGTGCGTTCGCGGCTTCGGCACAAGCACGGTCGCTAGCCGACCGGTGCGAAGGCGCGAGAACCCCTGCCCTGTCGGACATCGGTGGTTCGTTGCCTTTGACGCGGCGCGAGCGCGAGATCGCGTCGCTGGCGGCCCGCGGGATGACCAACCGTGAGATCGCCGAACGACTCGTCGTATCCGTTCGCACGGTGGACAACCACTTGCACAGCGCCTATACCAAGCTCGGTGTGGCAGGCCGTGACCAGCTATCGTCGATTCTCGACCCCGTCGCGCGAGTCGAGTCCGTCGCCGAGGAGTAGCACGCTCGTCGTGAGTGAGTATCCGTTTGCTCACGACATCCATAAGCGTTCCCCGTACCTTGCGCATATGGACCTGCAAGCAGCACTGGACCGACTTCCGCAGTCCTATTCGATCGCCCTTCGGATGCGGGAGACGGATGCGGATGACGCCATCGCGGAGCGCCTCGGCATCGCTCCCGAAGCGATCGCACCCCTGATCCGAGTCGCGGAGGCCAAGCTGAGGCGATTGCTCGACTCCGACGAGGAAGCCGAGTCGTGACAAGGCGCTCTTGGAGATGAGTAGCTCATTGCTCATGCGGTGAACGAGATCTGCGCGCAACCTCATGAGAAGGACTGGCGCGGACGACCATGATGGCGGCCCGATCGGTGGCAGGGTGGACCACTAACTGCTTGCAGGTTCGAACAACCTTCGCCCTCGCCGCGTTGATCGCTCCCTGGGCATGCTCCGGGGAGACGGAACCGGACGCTGCAAGTCCGGGTCAGTCAGCCGAGGTGGGCGAGCAGCTCATCACGGTGCCATCCCAAGTCGCCGGAGGCGTTGACAGCCTCTCGGATCTGGCGATCGCGATCGACGGCGGCGGGATCGTCCACCTGGCCTGGGTGGAGGGCCTGACCAGCGAAGCCGAGATCGTGCATCGGCACCTGAGCCCAGGGGGTGACTGGTCCGAGCCCGAGTCGTTGACAGAGGGGTTCGAGTTCAACGGGGCTCCGAGACTGATGGTCGATCCCG
>DATFEK010000094.1:0-4092 GCA_035251305.1 Gaiellaceae bacterium
TACGGCCAGCCGAGGACGTCGCGGAGAAACGCCCGGGTCGCCTCGGGATCGTCCGAGTAGATCAGGGTGTGAACGGCCTTGATCAGCTCCGGGATCGTAAACTGGCGCGGGTGTCGAGAGTCGCGCTCCTCGTTGCGCTCATCGCTGCGCTCGCCCTACCGACGACGGCTCCCGCCAAGGGGAAGGTCTTCTTCGAAGGCACGATTCCCGCGGGCAAGACTTCGGTCGTGTCGTTGACGGTGCATGCGCCGGCATCGTTCAAAGTCCTGCTCCGCGTCCCGACCCAGGGTCGTGCGAAGCTCTTCCTGCGCGGCAAGACGGCGCCGAAGGTCGGCCCGCTGATCGACACGAAGACGTACTCCTGCAAGGGTGCTGCCGGGTCGTTCTACTGTCGCGCGGCGTACGATCCTCTGCCCAAAGGCAGGTACAACTGGCGCATCAGCTGGACCGGCGCGAAGCCCGCCCACGTCGAGCTGACCGTGCGCTGGTAAGCCGTCGCCGAGGGCGCGGGTAGCATCGATCCCGTGGCCGTCGCGACTCCCGAGAGCTATCTCGCCGACCTGAACGAGGCCCAACGCGAGGCCGTCCTCGCGACGGAGGGGCCGCTGCTCGTCGTCGCCGGCGCGGGGTCGGGCAAGACGCGCGTCCTCACGTACCGGGTCGCGCACCTGATCCGCGCCTGCGGCGTGAAGCCGAACGAGATCCTCGCGATCACCTTCACGAACAAGGCGGCGGGAGAGATGCGTGAGCGGCTCGAGCGGATGCTCGGCCAGACGGCGCGCGCGATCTGGATCCTCACCTTCCACGCGGCCTGCGGCCGAATGCTCCGCCGCGAGGCCGAGCGGCTGGGCTACCGCTCCACCTTCACGATCTACGACGACCAGGATCAGGTGCGGCTCGTGAAGGCATGTCTCGAGGAGCTCGGGAAGGACCCGAAGCGCTTCTCACCCCGGGGCATCCACGCGCAGATCTCGCGGGCCAAGAACGAGCTCGTCTCGCCAGAGGACTACGCCGGGCGCGTCGCCTCGTTCTGGGACCAGACCGTCGCGGAGACGTACGACCTCTACCAGCGCCGCCTGCATGCCTCGAACGCGGTCGACTTCGACGACCTGCTGATGCTCACCGTCCAGGTCTTCGAACGCTGCCCGGAGGCGCTCGAGCGCTGGCGCAAGACCTTCCGCTACATCCTCGTGGACGAGTACCAGGACACGAACCACGCCCAGTATCGGCTTCTGCAGCTGTTGGGCGGCGAGCACGGGAACGTCTGCGCCGTTGGCGACCCGGATCAGTGCCTGGTTGCGGGAACGCAGGTGACGATGTCCGACGGCACTCGCGTGCCGATTGAGAGCGTGCGAGTGGGCGACCAGGTCCTCTCGTGTTGGGGAAGCGGAGAGTTTGGTCCAAGCACCGTCGTTGGCGTCCATCGCTCGTCTCGGCGGGCAGGGGTATCGATCGTCTTGACCTCGGGGCGCACGCTCGTCTCGACGCCCGAGCACACTCACTTCGCAGGGTTCAAGCCTGGCTGGGCACCGCAGCTGCACATGACGTACCTCATGTGGAAGCGCGGCCACGGCTTCCGTGTTGGAACCTCGAGGACCTACACGGAAGGCCAGAACCAACCGCTGCCCGGGCCGGCGTTTCGCATGCATCAGGAGCACGCGGACGCCGTGTGGGTTCTGACGACCCACGAGAGCGAGGCCGAGGCGCGTCGTGCTGAGGTCCTGGCGTCACTTCGCCACGGACTTCCCACGCTCCCGTTTCTCGCGCGTCCGACTCGTCCGCACGATGAGTCGCGAAGCGTCGTCGGCAACCAGGCGCTACTCGATGAGATCTTCTCGGAGCTGGACACCGAAAGCGCCGGCCGCGATCTCCTCGAGAGGGAGGGGCTCAGCTTCGATCATCCTCACTTCAGCGCGGCCACGACCACTTTCGGGGGCCGCGTGCGGCGACGGCTGACTGTGTCCCTCTGCGCGGACGCTCGACGAGGCAAGCCGCAGCACCGAATCTCGTTATTCGGCTATGACGAAGGCGGTCGCCGTGCGCTCGAGGCGGCCGGTGTCGCATTGCGTCCCGCCTATGCGGGTTCGCCCGGTTGGCGGTACGAGTCGTCTTTCGCAGACTTCGGTCGACTAATCGAGAAGGTCGAGGACATCGAGGAGACGCTCGACGTCTCGGTGCGCTTCACGGCCCGTTTGGCGTCGCAGCCGACGACGACACGAAAGGATCGCAACTCTTTGCCGTTCATGCCAGCGTCCGCAGTGCGACCCGGCATGGTCATGGTGAACGAGTGCGGGGAGTTCGACCTCGTCGAGAGCGTTAGCCGCGTTGAGCTAACCGCGCCCGTCTACGACCTCAACATCGATCGGACCCACAACTTCATCGCCAACGGCATCGTGACGCACAACTCCATCTACGCCTTTCGCGGCGCTGACATCCGCAACATCATGGAGTTCGAGCGCGACTTCCCGGGAACACAGATCATTGCGCTCGAGCAGAACTACCGCTCGACGAACATGATCCTGCGCGCCGCCAACTCGCTCATCGAGCAGAACCGCGAGCGCAAGCCGAAGCGGCTCTTCTCGGAGCTCGGCGAGGGCGACCCCGTGCGCGTGATCGAGGTCGAGGACGAGCACGCGGAGGCACGGTTCGTCGCGGCGGAGATCGCGGGGCTCATGGGCGGCGACCTCTCCGCGAGCGAGATCGCGGTCTTCTACCGGACGAACGCGCAGTCCCGCGTGCTCGAGGACGTGCTCGTCCGCCAGGACGTTCCCTACCAGGTCATAGGCGGCCCCCGGTTCTACGAGCGGGCGGAGATTCGCGACGCGACGGCGTACCTCTCCGTGCTCGTGAACCCGCAGGACGCGACGTCGCTCCTACGGATCGCGAATCGCCCGCGCCGCGGCATCGGAGACACGTCGATCCAGAGGCTCGTGACCCGGGCCGAGAACACCGGGCGTACGCTCTTTCAGGCGATGGCCGATCCGGAGGCGGCCGGCGTCGCGCCCGCGTCCTGTCGCGCCATCCGCTCGTTCCACTCGACGATGGAGTCGCTCATGGCGCTCTCGCAGGAGCTCCCCGTGGACGAGCTCCTCGAGCGCGTGCTCGAGAAGTCGGGGACGCTCGACGCGCTCGAAGCCGAGCGCACGATCGAGGCGCGAGGCCGGATCGAGAACCTGCAAGAGCTCGTCGGGGTCGCCCGCGAGTACCGCCAGCAGACGGCGGACGCCTCGCTCGCAGGCTTTCTCCAGGACATCGCGCTGGTCTCCGACCAGGACACGATCCGCGACGACCGCGGTCTCGTCACCTTGATGACGCTCCACAACGCGAAGGGCCTCGAGTTCCGTGCGGTCTTCGTGATCGGGATGGAGGAGGGCATCTTCCCGCATGCCCGCTCGGTCGAGGAGCAGGGGGTGGAGGAGGAGCGGCGACTCTGCTACGTCGGAATGACGCGCGCGATGGAGCGGCTGGCGCTGACGCATACGCTCTCGCGCTCGATCTTCGGGCGCAGGAGCTACAACCTCGCGTCGCGGTTCCTCGACGAGCTGCCCTCCGAGGTCGAGCGGGAGCGGCTTCGTCCCTCGTCGTGGAGCGCATACGGCTCTCCCCCCGGTGCAGCGCTGGAGCCGCGGCCGGGCATCGCGCTGTCCACCGGCGACAGCGTGCGCCACGGGTCGCTCGGCGAGGGCATCGTCACCGGGATCGAGCCGGGCGGCGTCGTCACGATCCGCTTCGCAGGCGACGGAACCGAGCGACGGCTCATGGTGGAGTACGCACCTCTCGAGAAGATCGCGTAAGCGCCGCGCGTAGGATCCGCCGCATGGCGTACCGGGTACGAAAATGCCGCTCGCCGGAAGAGCTCGGAAAGGCGTGGGGCGCGATCGGACACTACTTCGGCTGGGTACCCGAGCCCGAGGAGGTCGAGCGGTACGCCAGGCTTCTTCCCGCCGAGCGCACGCATGCCGTGTTCGACGACGGCAGCATCGTCGCGGGGGCAGGAGCCCTCACGTTCGACATGACCGTCCCGGGCCCGGTGGCGATCCCGTGCGCGGGAGTCACGGTCGTGGGCACGCTGCCGACACACCGCAGGCGCGG
>DATFEK010000103.1:0-2713 GCA_035251305.1 Gaiellaceae bacterium
CACCGCTGGAGCGTACCGCGGCATAATCCCCGCGTGACCGCGCGCCAGCCCGATCCCGCACCAGGGGCGGAGCCGGAGCGCGGGTTCGTCCTGGGCGTCTTCCCCAAGGGTGTCGGGGTGGAAGCCGAACTCGCCGAGCTCCGCGAGCTCGCACGCACCGCGGGCGTGACCACGGTGGCCGAGCTCGTGCAGCATCGCGCTCGCCCCGATCCGCGTACGTTCGTCGGAAAGGGGAAGCTCAGAGAGCTCGAGCAGGCCTACGCCCAGGCGTCGGCGGAGGTGCTGCTCGTCGACGAGGAGCTGAGTCCCACCCAGCAGCGCTCACTCGAGGACGCGCTCAGAGCACGCGTCGTCGACCGGACGCAGCTCATCCTCGACATCTTCGCCCAGCACGCCCGAACCGCGGAAGGGAAGCTCCAGGTCGAGCTCGCGCAGCTCGAGTACAACCTCCCGCGCATGCGGGGCATGTGGCAGCATCTCGAGCGCCTCGGCGGAGGCGTCGGAACGCGTGGACCGGGGGAGAGTCAGCTCGAAAGCGATCGCCGGCTCGCGCGTACCCGCGTCTCGCTCGTGAAGCGACGTCTGCGGACGCTCAGCGCCCAGCGCGCGACGCGCCGCAAGGAACGCAGGCGTACGAGCGTGCCGACGATCGCGCTCGCCGGCTACACGAACGTCGGCAAGTCAACGCTCCTGAACGCACTCACCGGAGCAGGGGCGTCGGTCGACGACCGCCTCTTCGAGACGCTCGACCCGACAACGCGCGCGTTCGAGCACGACGGGAAGCGCTATCTCGTGACCGACACGGTCGGGTTCATCAGGCGCCTTCCGACGCAGCTCGTCGAGGGATTCTCGGCGACGCTGGAGGAGACTCTGGTTGCCGACCTCGTCCTGCACGTCGCAGACGCATCGCTCGCGGAAGACCGCTTGCGCGAGACGATCGACGCGGTGCATGCAGTCTTGGTCGAGATCGGCGCCGACGATATCCCGCTGGAGCTCGTGCTCAACAAGATCGACCTCGTCGACCCGCTTGCTCGTCGCCGCGTCGCACACCTCTTCCCACGCGCGCTGCAGCTGTCGGCGGCCTCGGGAGAGGGGCTCGAGCTGCTGAAGGAGCGGATCGCCGAGCTCTTTTCAGATCGGTTCGAGGACGTACGCCTCCTCGTCCCGTACTCCGACGGCCGGGCCCTCGCCGAGCTCTACGGGCTCGGCGGCCCCATCGCGGAGCGTCGCGATACGCCCGAGGGCGTCCGTGTCCGTGCGCGCCTCCCGCGACCGGAGATCGCGCGGTTCGCCCGCTTTCTCGTTGCCGAAGCGCGCGAGCAGGAAGCCTCGGCATCGTGATCGAGATCCCTATTCGTCGGCTTCGCGAGGATGCGGTCCTGCCCGTGAACGCGTACCCGGGCGATGCCGGCCTCGACCTCGCGGCGTGTGAGAGCAGGACGCTCGGGCCAGGTGAGCGGGCGACCGTGCCGACGGGACTCGCGGTCGAGATCCCCGCTGGTCATGCCGGCTTCGTGCTGCCGCGATCGGGGCTCGCGGCCCGTCACGGGATCGGGGTCGTGAACTCGCCGGGCCTGATCGACTCCGGCTACCGCGGCGAGATTCGCGTCGTTCTCCTGAACACCGATCCGCGCGAGGCTTTCACGGTCGAGCCCGGGATGCGGATCGCCCAGCTCGTGATCGCGCCGGTTGCCGCCGTGCGACTGGTCGAGGTGGAGCAGCTCGCGCTGAGCGAGCGTGGCGGGCAGGGCTTCGGGTCGTCGGCGCACTAGCGTGGTGGAGCCACGAATCCGTGTCTCTGCGATCCTTCGGTGGCGGGGCCGCGTCCTCCTGCTTCGGCACGAAAAGGGGAAGGAGGAGGTGTGGTTGCTCCCTGGCGGAGGGGTACGGACGGGCGAGAGCCTGATCCGGGCGCTCCGGAGAGAGCTGTGGGAGGAAACAGGTCTCTTCCCCGACGGTGCGGAGGTGCCGCTCGAGGGCCCTGTCGCGCTCGTGGACTCGATCTCTCCGGAGCGGTGGTCGAAGCGGAAGCACATCGTGCACGTCATCTTCGCGGCAGACGTCTCCGGTTCGCTCCAGGACGTCACGTCGCAAGATGCGGCAGTGCGAGGCCATCGCGCCTTTCGCTTCGACGAGCTCGACTCGATCGCGATCCATCCGCCGATCCACCGGTTCCTCCAGCGTTGGCAGCCCGGCGATCCGGCCGTCTACCTGGGGGAGATGTGGGTGCCATAGCGTGACGCGAAGTCGACACGCTCTCGGCACGATCCGCGCACCACGCGACACGATTTCCTCGTTACGCTGATAGCGGGTGGTGGGCCGGGGTGCCCCTCGGGAAATTCGCTCTCAGCGCTGACCACCGCGCTTCCGAGCGCGCTCCGCCGACACCCGAAAGGCTTCCGCCGCGAGCTCGTCCTCGAGGGACTCGAGAGGCTGCGCCTCTTCACCCGTGGCATGCGCGAGAGCCTGAGCAAGAAGCCAGTCCGCGAGCCACGGGTTCCGGGGAAGCAATGGCCCGTGGAGGTACGTTCCGAGCGCGCGACCGCTCCTGCAGCCCTCGAAGCCCGATTCGCCGTCGTTCCCGAATCCGTGAACGACGCGTCCGAGTGGAGTTGCGCCGCCATCCAGAAGCGTCCGTCCAGCATGGTTCTCGAAACCGGCGAGCCGCTGCGACTGGCCCGGATCGAGCTCGCATTCGAGCAGAACGTCGCCG
>DATFEK010000141.1:0-6251 GCA_035251305.1 Gaiellaceae bacterium
CCACACGTCGAGCAACGGCCGGACGACGCCGTCTTCACGCTTCGCCTTGATCCCCCGGGCCGATCCCGAGGAGACGAGCCGGTAGAGGATGGTCTCGACCTGGTCGGATGCCGTGTGCCCCGTCGCACGAAGGCCGTACCCAGCAGTTAGCTCGTACCGCGCGTCCCTGAGATCAGCCTCCGTCAGACTTTGTGGCTCAGAGCCACTTGGCACCAACACCAGCGCGCCCATCAGCTCGTGGCAGTGGCGGGCGTCCTCCGCCGACTCCTCTCCGCGCAGGCTGTGATTCACGTGCACGGCCGAGACGCGATATCCGAGCTCCCGCAACACGTGCCAGAGGCACGTCGAGTCGGGCCCTCCCGACACGAGGCACGTGACCTTGCCGCCGGGGGCGATCAAGTCGTCTCTGCGGATCGACTCTTCGACCCGATCTCGAATGGGGCTCGCCATAAGCCCCATTGTGCCGTGCGCTGCCCTCATCAGATCGAGGGATCCCGGAAGCGAGGGGAGCGGCTCCAGTCCTCGAGAAGTGCAGCTGCGGTCCGCACCTCCGCCGCTCTCAGCAGGACCGCCTCCGCGTGCTCGACCGGCGCCATGAGAGGTGCCGGGACAAGGCCTCGGGCAGCGTCGATCGCGTATCGGACGGCGAGCGCATGGCCGACGTGCAGCACCACGCTTTCCGGCCGCTCGAGCATGCGGCGCAGGCCCTGCGCGAAACGTGCCGCGGCGGTGGCGCGGCTTTCGCCGCCACCAGGCGCCGGCTCGGCAGGCGAGTGCGACGCCGCCCATGCGCGGTACTCGTCGAGCGGACCGTCGGCGAAGGAGCCGAAATCGATCTCGTTCAGGTCGCCGAGGATGAGGCGCGGCGCAGGACGACCGCCGAGGACGAGCTCGAGCGTCTCCTGCGTCCGGGCGAGCTCCGATGCGACCCCCAGAGCTATCTCCTGGTCGGCGACCCGAGTCCCGAGACGTCGGGCCTGCTCGACGCCCTCGGCGGTCAGCCCCTCGCCGGGAACGGCGCACGACGCGATGCGCCCACGATTGGAGCCGGCAAACGCATGCCGTACGAGGAGCAACGTCTCCATCGTCAGAGAAGGACGGAACGGTAATCGAGCACGTGCTCCATGCCGATGGCCTCGTAGAGCCTGATCGCCGCCTCGTTCTCCGCACGGACGAACAGGCAGACGGTCGGTACCCGCTCGAGAAGCACACGACAGAGGTCCGAGAGCCCACGCGCACCGTATCGCTGCCGCCGCGCCACCGGATCCACCCATACCTGCTGGAGCTGCACGGCCTCGGGCGTCCAGGCCGAGGCCTCGGCCTTGAACAGGATGATGCCGTCCTCGGCCCACACCCAGGATCGCCCCTCCTCGATCTGGCTTCGCGTTCGCCAGCGAAACCCGTCTGGATCGCGCCGGATCGGATCGATGCCGAGCTCCTCCTGGTGCGCGGCCGCGCACGCGGGCAGAAGAAGCTCGAGATCGTCGAGCCGCGCCGGGCGAAGGCCGGTGCCACCGGGCGGCGGGGACTCTCGGATGACGAACACCGGCTGTCCCGGGCGATCTTCGCGCGGGCTGGGAAGACCCGACCGTGCCTCGTCCCACAACTCCGAGACAGCGCCTGCCTCACCGATCAGCATTCTCGGCGCAGCGCGGACGACGTGGCGTGCGAACGCGCCGCATCCCTCGCCCGACGGGACGACGTTGACCCCGATGTGGCACAGAGCGAGAAGCTCGCGACCGTCGACCCACGCGACAAAACGGCCGAGCCCTCGCCTCGCGACGTCTTCCAGGAAGACACGCTCCACAGGATCTCGCGCGCAGAATCGAAGAATCTGGTCACGCTTGGGCTCCATGAGCTTCGCGCTCACGCGGCGAACTCTAGGAGAGGGCTCGGCAGGCGGTTCGGCAGGTGCGTCCCAAGCGGAACCCGTAGGGTTCGGACGTGCCGATCCACCTTCGCGCGAACCCAGGCGACTACGCGGAGGCGTGCCTGCTTCCGGGCGACCCGCTCCGTGCGAAATACATCGCCGAGACGTTCCTTTCCGATGTCGTCCAGGTGAACGCCGAGCGTGGGCTGCTCGGCTTCACTGGCACGTACGAAGGGAGTCGGGTCTCAGTGCAGGCGACGGGGATGGGCTGTCCGACAGCCGCCATCGTGATGGAGGAGCTCGTAACGCTCGGCGTCAAGCGCTTCCTTCGTGTCGGCACGTGCGGAGGGCTTCAGCTCGACCTTCACATCGGCGACCTTGTTGTCGCGCTGAGCGCGGCTCCGGCGGACGGCACCGCCCGTCATTACGTCGACGGCGAGCCGCACGCCCCGACCGCGACCTGGGGCCTCGTTCATGCAGCAGTCCACGCCGCGAAGGAACTGGGCCTGCCGCTACGCGTGGGACCGATCGTCTCCAGTGACACGTTTTATGACCCGGACAGCGGACGCCACAGCCGCTGGTCTCAGCGGGGGCTCCTCGCCGTCGAGATGGAGGCGGCCGTCATCTTCACAATCGCTGCGCTCCGAGGTGTTCAGGCAGGATGCCTCCTCACAGTGAGCGATTACGCTGTCCACGGTGAAGCCGTTGCGCGGATCTCCGACGAGGAGCTCCAAGCCGCCGTCGACCGTATGACCCAACTCGCGCTCGTGACCGTAGCCGAGGACCATTAGCCACCGCACCGTCTTTCTCGTCAATCCGGCCTCCGCGGGAGGCTCGACGGGAAAGCGCTGGCCGGAGATCGCGCACCGCGCAGCTGCTCTCGGCCTCACGGGCGACGCCCTCATCTCCACGGAAGCGGGGCAGCTCGGCGCCCTCGCCGCGGACGCCGTGCGGGGCGGCGCCGAGCTCCTCGTCGTGGTCGGTGGCGACGGTTCGTTGAACGAAGTCGTCAACGGCGTCGCCGAGCAGAGCGGCTTCGAGCTGGCCGTGATCTCGCGGGGCACAGGCTGGGACTTCGTGCGAACCTTCGGGATCCCACGTGATCTCGATGCCGCCATCACCGTCGCACGCAACGGAGCCGTACGTGAGATCGACCTCGGGCTCGCCTCGTATCGCGCCTGGGGCGGCGCTGACGCGCGCGCGTATTTCGCGAACGTCGCGAGCGCGGGGATCTCCGGCGCGATCGCGCAGCGAGCGAACGAAGCCTCGAAGGCGCTGGGCGGAAAGATCTCGTACTACTGGGCGACACTTGCCGTGTTCATGCGCTGGCAGACCGGAGAGCTGCGGGTATCCGTCGATGAGGAATTCCGGCGGGGAAGGATGATCGACGTCGTCGTCGCCAACGGCCGCTTCCTCGGAGGCGGGATGATGATGTGCCCCGACGCCGAGCCCGACGACGGGGTGTTCGACGCGCTCCTGATCGGCGACGTGACGAAGCGCGATCTCCTCTTCGTCCTGCCCAAGACCTATCGCGGCAAGCACCTCCCCCATCCACGTCTCGAGCCGCTTCGCGGCCAGGTCGTGACCGTCGAGAGCGACGAGCCGCTCCCCATCGAGCTCGACGGTGAGCAGCCTGGCACGACGCCCGCGCGGTTCGAGGTCGTGCCGCGTGCGTTGCGGCTTCGGGTCCCGGCGGACTAACGAGAAGAGCCCGGCCCTTAGAGCTCCCGAGGCGGCAGTTCCGGGGGCTAGGCGGACGGCTTACGCGTCGTCGAGCGTCGTGCGGGCGTCTTCGCCTTCTTCAAGGCCGCGAGCTCCTTCTCCAGCTTCGCGACCCTTGCCTCGAGCGCATCGATGCCGCGCACCTTCTTCGCGAGGTCGTCGACGCGAGCGCGCAGGTCGTTCACCGCTGTGAGCGCCCGCTGGCCACCCGGAAGGTCTGCAATCCGCTGCAGCGCCTCCTCACCGGCGTCCGCGAGGCGCGTCATGAAGTCCTTCTCGCCGAGCTTTGCGCTGTCCGTATGAGCCGATCGTTTCGAGACAGTCTCCGTCATGCCGCTAGTCATAGCAGTCCGCGCCGGGTCGCGTATAGCCGTCCCTTGCGTCGATCCTCACAAGATCAGCTCCCCCAGCGGCTCTTGCAGCGTGATTCTCCCCAGGCTCGGCTAGCGAAGGTCGGCGAGGAGCGCACCGAGGATCTCGCCGGCCGGGGCGTCGACCTTGAGGGCAGCTCGGTCGTCGAGAGCGGTCGGCCCGCGGTTGACGATCGCGAAGCTGCGCGCCTCGAGCGGGAGCCCCGCGACGGGCCAGACCTCGAGCGACGATCCGACGACGAGCAGGAGCGCGGCCATACGGGCGAGCTCCGTCGCGTGCTCCAGCGCTCCCGCCGGAAGGACCTCTCCGAAGAGCGTGACCCCTGGCTTGAGCACCGCACGACAGTGCGGGCAGAGGGGGACCGAGCGCTCCGCGAGCTGCGCGAGCACTGCCTCGGCGCTTTCGGTCCAGAGGCAGTCGAGACACTCCGCGGAGCGAATCGAGCCGTGCACCTCGAGGACGGCTCGGCTGCCTGCGCGCGAGTGGAGCATGTCGATGTTCTGGGTGACGATCGCTGAGACGAAGCCTCGCCGCTCGAGCTCGGCGAGTGCCCGATGTGCTGCATTCGGCTCTGCGTCCAGGAGCAGCTGGATCCGGCTGCGGTAGAAGTCCCAAACCCGCTCGGGATCGCGCCGGAAGGCCTGAATCGATGCGACCTCGAAGGGATCGACGTCAGCCCAGATCCCGGCTGGCGAACGGAAGTCCGGGATGCCGCTCTCCGTACTCACGCCCGCTCCGGTCAGCACCAGACACGGCTGCCCCTCACGAATGAGAGCGGCTAGGCCAGCGACGGACACCTGGCGATTCTAGGGTTGCACCGTGGAAGGCTTCTCGTTCTCCACGGACGTCCGCATACGCTTCGCCGAGACCGACGCCCAGGGCATCGCGCATCACGCGTCGTTCGTCGTCTGGTTCGAAGTGGCTCGCGTCGCGTATCTCGCCGCCCATGCGGGCGGCTACCAGGCGATCCGTGACGGAGGAGTCGAGGCACTCACGACCGAGGTCTGCGTCCGTTACCACCGGGCGGCGTACTTCGAGGAGACGCTGAGGATATGGACGCGGTGCACGGACGTGCGCGGAGCGCGGTTCAGGTACGAGTACCGCATCGAGCGAGACGGCGCGCTCGTCGCCGACGGCTACACGCGCCACGCCACGGTTGATCGCGAGACGTACCGACCGACACGCGTTCCGCCTCGGTTGGCTGAGGCCGTCGCTAAGGCTGAGAGCGCCGAGGCGTAGGGCCTGCCTCTGCGGGTGGCTTTGTGGTCTCGGCTGGCGGAGACTTGGCCTCGGGCTTCTCGACCTTGGTGCCCACGCGAACGACCTTCGTCTCCCCCTTGTACGACGTCGTCCAGGTCTCGTCTCGGATGACCGAGCCGTCGGGCGCGTACACCGTGCGGGTCACGGACGTCCGGCTCGGCGTCGACCCCTCTTCCTCGACGAGCGTGGTGCCCTTCGCGAGCGTCTTGTCCCGTACGCGCTTGACCGGGACCGGCCCCGTCACCTCGAACGTCCCGGCCGAGCTCTCGACCCTCCTGCTCTCCCCTCCGTAGATCGCGACGCTGATCCCGTCGCTCTCCACGAATCCCTTGACGAGCACCCACGCGTCGGTGTCGTTTGCGAACTTGAGATCGAGAGAAGGCCAGTAGACGGTCGCATCGCGTCCGAGCTGGTAGCGGCTGATGTAGAGGGAATGGGGGTTCCGCTCGGTGATCCGGAGGCCCGCCTCCCACGCTGCGTTGAACACCGTGGTCGCGACCTGCGAGGTGCCGCCGCCGACCTCCTCCTCGAACCTCGTCCCGATGATGACCGGGGCAGAGCGGAAGCCTCGCTCCACGGTCCGTTCTCCGATCGCAGCGTTGAGCGAGAATGTTCCACCGGGCGGAACGAGCGTCCCGTCAAGGTTCTGCACGCCGAGCTGGAGATTGTTGATCCGGTCGGCCGTCCCCGAGTAGTACGTCTTGTAGGCCGCCATTCTCCGGTCGATCCCCATCGCCACGGCGTCGCGGGTCGTGCGCTCGGGCGCCGCGCGAACGATCGGGAGCCTCACACTGCGTTCCGTCGGCCGAGTCGCAGCGCGCAGCAGCGCGCGCGCCGTGGCGGGAACGTCGAGCGTGAGACCCTCGCGCGAGGGGACGATACGAATGCCGTCTCCGTACGCCGCGAACCCGGCGTCCGTCGGAGGATTGCCGACTCGCTGCGACAGCGCTCTGAAGTACGCGTCCGCGGCCGCACCTGCGAACGCGATCCGTGTTTCGCCCCCGCTCGGCAGATCGAGAAGCGCTGC
>DATFEK010000131.1:0-4064 GCA_035251305.1 Gaiellaceae bacterium
TGGAGCTCGCCGCGCGCGAGCGCAGGCTTGAGGATCGAGGCAGCGTCGATCGCGCCCTCGGCGGCGCCCGCCCCGACGAGGTTGTGCAGCTCGTCGATGAACAGGATGATGTCGCCGCGCTGGGTGATCTCCTTCATCACCTTCTTCAGGCGCTCTTCGAACTCACCGCGGTACTTCGACCCTGCCACGAGAGCCGCGAGGTCGAGCGTGTAGATCTGCTTGCCCTTCAGGAGCTCGGGTACCTGGCTCGAGGAAATTCGCGACGCGAGACCTTCGACGACGGCGGTCTTGCCGACACCGGGCTCGCCGATCAGCACCGGGTTGTTCTTCTGCCGGCGCGAGAGGATCTGCATGACACGCTCGATCTCGGTCTGGCGGCCGACGACGGGGTCGAGCTTGCCCTCGATCGCCGCCTTCGTCAGGTTGCGGCCGAACTGGTCGAGGAGCTTCGAGCTCTTCGTCTTCTCGCCGGGAGGGGCGCTTCCGGCGCCCGCCTGCCGCCGTCCGGGCCCGGAGAGCATACGGATGATCTCGTTGCGAATCTTTTCCGCATCTGCATCGAAGTCGAGCAGGATTCGCGCCGCGACGCCCTCGTTCTCGCGCACGAGCCCGAGCAGGATGTGCTCCGTCCCGATGTAGTTGTGGCCCAGAGAAAGCGCCTCGCGCAGCGCCAGCTCGAGCACCTTCTTGGCGCGCGGCGTGAACGGGATCTGGCCGGTCGTGACTTCGTCGCCCTGACCCACGATGCGAGCGACCTGGGCGCGCACCTCCTCCACGGTGATGTCGAGCGACTCGAGAACGCGCGCGGCAAGGCCCTCCTCCTCACGGAGCAGCCCCAGCAGGATGTGCTCGGTGCCGATGTAGTTGTGCTTGAGAGCCCTCGCCTCGTCCTGCGCGAGAACCACGACCTGCCTTGCCCGTTCGGTGAACCGCTCGAACAACTCCTTCGACGCTCCTTTCCCGATTTTCCGGAGGTCGACGGGCTCGCCGCGCCCCGGGCCGAAGGTACGTGGTCTGATCGTAGCCGACTCGTCTCGTGCTGGGATTCACTCGCCGGGTTCGCCCGGCGCCCTCGGTACCCTTCTCGGCCGTTGGGCGCAACGGCATTAGTCTCAGGCGGTGTCGCATGAAGGTTCTCGTCACCGGATCGTCAGGGCAGATCGGCACGAATCTCGCGCTGCGGCTGCAGCTCGACGGCCACGAGGTCTTCGGGGTCGACAAGCGTCAGAACACGTGGACGGACGAGTTCCGCTACCTGCTCCAGGACCTCGCCGGCCACTACGCTCCGTTCCGCGGAGGGATCAACGGGGTCGAATATCCGGACGTCGACCTCGTCGTCCATCTCGCCGCGCACGCGAAGGTGCATCAGCTCGTTCGCCAGCCGCACCGTGCTCTCGAGAACACGGTCATGACGTTCAACGTGCTCGAGTACGCCCGCCTGCGGCACATTCCGATCGTGTTTTCCTCGAGTCGCGAGGTCTACGGCGACGTCCACCGCTTCGAGGAGTACGGCGAGCAGGTGGCCGACTTCGCGTACGCAGAAAGCACCTACTCGGCATCGAAGATCGCCGGGGAGGCGCTGATCTACTCGTACGCACGATGCTACGGGCTGCCGTACCTCGTCTTTCGATTCTCGAACGTCTACGGCCGGTATGACAACGACCTGCACCGGATGGTGCGTGTCATCCCCCTGTTCATACACTCGATGATGCGCGGCGAGCCGATCACGATCTACGGCGGCACCGACAAGACTCTCGACTTCACCTACGTCGACGATTGCATCGACGGAATCGTTCGGGGCGTCGAAGCGCTCGCCGAAGGGCGCGTGGTGAACCAGACGATCAATCTCGCGTACGGCGAGGGGAACACGCTCGTCCGTTGCGCCGAGCGGATCGCTTTCGAGCTCGGCGCCGAGCCGCAGATGACGATGGCGCCTTCGCTGCTCGGCGAGGTGACGCACTACGTGGCCGACCTCTCGAAGGCGCGCACCCTGCTCGACTACAGCCCGAAGGTTGCGCTCGACGAGGGCATCGCCCGCGCCGTGGCGTGGTTCCGCGAGCACCGCGCAGAGCATCCCGAGGAGGACGTCACCGTCATCGCCGACCACGAGGGTACGCCGCTCGATGCCGGCGCAGTGTGGAAGCCGGCCGCCGCGTCGTGACGCATCTGGCGAGCGAACGCCACTAGGCCCGGCCGCGGCGTCGGCTCGGGCGCCGGTGGTTACCGCTCTGGACGCAAAGCCGGAAAGAGGATCACGTCGCGGATCGTCTCGCGGCCCGAGAGAAGCATCGTGAGCCGATCGATCCCGAGACCGAGACCGCCCGTCGGCGGCATCCCATACGCGAGCGCTTCGACGTAGTCAGGATCGCCGCGGACGCCCTCGACGTGCTCGGACTGCTCGTCGAAACGCTGCTGCTGCTCCCGCGGGTCGTTGATCTCCGAGTACGCGTTGCCGAGCTCCATCCCGGCGGCGAAGTACTCGAACCGCTCCGTCAGCGCCTCGTCGTCCGTGGTGCGCGCGAAGGGTGAGAGCTCGACCGGGTAGTCGTGGACGATGGTCGGCTCGGTCAGGCTCGGCTCCACGAAATGTCCGAAGGCATGGTCGACGAGCTGCGTCCAGTCCTTGTCCGCGCTCGTGTCCACACCACGCTCGTGAAGCCGGGCACGTAGCTCGTCCGCGTCGCGCGTCCAGAGCTCGAGGTGCTCGAGAGCGTCGACGAAGAGCACGCGGCGCCACGGCGCCTCGAGGGCGATCTCGTGCCCACGGAACGTCACGCGCGTCGTCCCGAGCACCTCGAGCGCCACGCGCTCGAGCATCGTCTCGATCCGCTCCATCGTGTCGCAGTAGTCGGCGAACGCCTCGTACCACTCGAGCATCGTGAACTCGGGCTGGTGCTTGTACGAGACGCTCTCGTTCCTGAAGTCCTTCCCGATCTCGTAGACGCGCTCGAGGCCGCCGACGATGAGGCGCTTGAGGTAGAGCTCGGTCGCGATGCGCAGATAGAGGTCGGACTCGAGCTCGGTCGAGCGCGTGACGAAAGGGTGCGCGAATGCTCCGCCGTAGCGCGGCTGGAGGATGGGTGTCTCGACCTCGACGAACCCCTCCTCGTCGAGGTATCGGCGGATCGCCGTGACGATGCGTGTTCGGAGGAGTGTGAGGTCACGCGAGTCCTGGTTCATCAGCAGATCGAGGTAGCGTTTCCGATAGCGCGTCTCCTGGTCGGTGAGCCCGTGGAACGTGTCGGGCAGCGGGCTGTGGTTCTTCGCGAGAACCGTCAGCTCGTCGACGGCGAGCGAGGGCTCTCCCCGGCGCGACTTCGCGGGCTTTCCGACGACGCCGACGACGTCGCCGAGATGCACCTCGACGTCGCCGATCACGCCCGAGTCGCAGATGAGCTGGATCCGTCCAGAGCGGTCGACGAGGTCGAGAAAGACGAGCTTCCCCATCTCACGACGCGCCATGACCCGACCCGCGAGACGTCGTGTACTCCCAGCTTGGCCGCCTGCATCCACGGATTCGGTCTCGGCGCGGACGGACGCGACGTCGTCCCGGTCGGGGAAGCGCTTCGCCGCCGTCATCGTCGGCCAGCCTACCCGCCTGTGCCGCCTTCATCTCCGGCCCTGACGATCCAGCGAACACACGAGAGGTTCCTCGTGAGACGTGCCGTGATGACCTCGCCCTGCCGAAGTCCCTCGTACCGGGCCCGACTCACACGCCAGGCACGGATCCTGTCCGACGTGCCGTCGTCGACGGCGATGTAATGGCGGCGTTTGTCGTCGTCACCGAACGTACGCAGCCGGAGGATCGGTCCCGTGACCTCGACAGCCGTTCTCCAGTCCGCACCTGCCATCACGACGAGCGCCGCTCCGAGGATCACGCCGCCACAGGCCGCGAGGAGCGGGACGCTCGCAAGCCCCCCGGCATCGACGAGCGACGGCCCGAGCACGTAGAGGAAGAGCCCCGAGGCGACGACCACGGCGAGCCCGACCCCGAACGCGGCCAGCGGATCCGCGCCCCACGCGGGCGGCCACACACGGGGATACGAGATGTGGACTCGCCGCCA
>DATFEK010000133.1:0-2061 GCA_035251305.1 Gaiellaceae bacterium
ATCCGCATCTGCATCGAGGAGGGCGTACCGATCTACCAGGGGAAGATCGACAAGACGCTCTTCCAGGCGTCGCTCGAGGCAGTCGGGGCCGGCGCCTCGTCCTCCCAGTCGTAGCAGCGTTCTCTAGGACGCCTTTGCGCGAGCCTTCCTGGCGCGCTTTGGCTTCTCTGCCTCGGAGCCCTTCTTCGCAGCGGCGACGCTCGCCTTGAGCGCTTCCATGAGGTCGATGACCGGCGCCACCTCGACGGGCTCCGGCACGGCGATCTCCTCACCCCGAAGCTTGGCCTCGAGAAGCGCGCGCAGGTCGCGCCGGTAGTCGCTCGAGAGCTCGGCCGGCTCGAAGTCGCCGGCAAGACTCTCGATGACCTGCCGGGCGAGCTCGAGCTCGGACTCCTTCACCGCCGTTCCCTCGACCGCCTCGGAGATCTCGGCCTGCGAGTGCACGTCTTCCGCGAGGAAGAGCGTCTCGAGCGCCAGCGCGTCCCCTTTCGCGCGTACGAGGCAAAGGCTCTCCCGCCCCGCGCGTACGAAGCGGCCGAGCGCTGCGGTACCGCTCTGCCGCATCGCCTCCAGCAGAAGGACGTAGGGGCGGCGCTGTGCCTCGGTCGACGCGGGCACGAGGAAATACGTGCGGTCGAAGAAGATCGGATCGACCGCCTCCTCCTGGACGAAGCGGGTGATCTCGATCGAACGCGAGTCGTCGGAACGCTCGATCGCCTCGAGGTCCGCGTCCTCGACGATCACGAACTGCCCCTTCGTCACCTCGAAGCCGCGGACGATCTCGTCCTGCGACACCTCACGGTCGTGCGTCGGGCACCAGCGCTTCTGCTTGATGGGAGTCGAGCACTCGCGGTGGAGGAGCCGGAAGGAGACGTCCGACTGGCGAGCCGCAGGCTTCGTCGCCGGGGCCAGCCCGACGGGGATCGAGACGAGCCCGAAGCTCAGTGAACCGTTCCAGGATGTTCGCATCGGCAAGGGAGAACTGTAGAGGGACCAGGAGGATTCGTCCTCTTGGAACGAACCCCTCCTGTGGATCCAAGTGCCCTATGCAAGAAACACTAAGCTCAGAGCGTGACCGAGTCGGCTTCCGCCACACGCGCAATTCGCCCTTCCGAACCGCGCCGGACGATCGCCCGGCTCTGGCGTGACGCGGTCCGCGCGGGGCGACCGGGACCCGCGTATCTCGTGGAGGGGGACGACGGGTGGGGCGAGGTGTCGTGGCAGGACGCAAACGAGCGAGTGAGCGCGTATGCGAACGGGTTCCTGGGGCGAGGCGTTCGAAAGGGCGACGCGTTCGCGATCCTCGGGCGCAACACCCTCGAGTGGGCGCTCGTCGACTTCGCGCTGGCGCAGATCGGCGCGGTTGGTGTCCCTGTCTACGCCTCCAGCGCCGCGCAGGACGTCGGGTACCTGCTCTCTCACTCGGAGGCTGTGGGAATCGTCTGTGAGGACGCCGAGCAGCTCGCCAAGGTCGAGGCCGTCTCGGACGAGCTGACCGCTCTCGAGCACGTTCTGACATACCACGATCTCGACGGCCTGGCCGCGCACGGCCGAGACTTCGCGACGACGAATCCGACGGCGCTCGACGATGCCTCAGCGGCGATCGCGGAGAGTGACCTATTCACGATCATCTACACCTCGGGCACGACCGGGCCGCCGAAGGGCTGCATGCTGAGCCATCGGAACTACTACGCGATGGCGAGCGTCGTCGACCAGATGGACAGCTACTACCGCGAAGACGACCTCATGCTCCTCTACCTCCCGCTCGCGCACAACTTCGGTCGGCTGATGCTCCTGTCGGGTGCGTACGTCGGGTTCCCGATCGCCCTACTTCCCGACCCGCTTCGCGTCGGCGAGGTGCTGCCGCAGGTGCGCCCGACGATTCTCCCGAGCGTCCCTCGCGTATACGAGAAAGTACATACGGCGGCACGAGCGCGCTTCGACGAGGCGACGGGCCTGAAGCGACGGCTCATCGACTGGGCGCTGCCGATCGGACGCGAGGTGAGCCGGCTCGAGGCCGACGGAAAGCCGGTTCCCGCGGGCCTGAGGGTCCGCCACCGA
>DATFEK010000138.1:0-2658 GCA_035251305.1 Gaiellaceae bacterium
GCCTGACCTCGACGAGCGGCCTGATAGTGTCTTCGAGCCCGGCGTCGCGCGCGACGGCCAGCGCATCCTCGTAGCTTGCGCGCACTTTCTCGAGGGCGACGCCCTGCTTCAGGCGGTTGTCGCCCGTGACCAGAAGCTTCTGAATCCGCGCACGGACCTCGTCCTGGGACATGAGGCTGAGCCTATCGCCGCTGCTACCCTTGCCTCCCGATGCCTTGGCTGCCGATCTTTGCCGTCCTGCAGGTGCTCGTGAGCGCCTTCCTGATCACGCTCGTACTCATGCACTCGGGCCGCGAGGCGGGAATGGGTGGACTCGGCTTCACTCCGCACTCGCAAGGCGGCACGCACATCGTCGAGCAGAACCTGACGCGGCTCACGGTCGTCGTCGCGACGGTGTTCGGGGCGAACACGGTCCTCCTGTTCCACCTCCTCTAGAATTCGGTACGCGCGCGCTGGTGGCGGAATTGGTAGACGCGCTAGGTTGAGGGCCTAGTGGCCACTTAGGCCGTGGAGGTTCAAGTCCTCTCCAGCGCATGGGTGACGGAGGCGGCCGCGAGCCGCCTTTGTCATAGATGGAGGGGCATGCGGATCTACGGCGAGCTCGCGCCCTGGTTCCATCTCCTGACGCATCCGTCCGAGTACGCGAAGGAAGCCGCCTACTACACGCAGATCATCGAAGCGGCCAGCGACGGGCGGGCCCGCACGCTCCTCGAGCTCGGCTCCGGGGGTGGGAACAACGCGTCACACATGAAGGCCCGCTTCGAGTGCACGCTCACCGATCTCTCGGAGGAGATGCTCGAGCTGAGCCGCACGATCAACCCGGAGTGCGAGCACGTTCAGGGCGACATGCGCTCGCTACGGCTCGGTCGCACGTTCGACGCGGTTTTCGTCCACGACGCTGTGATGTACATGACGACGGAGGCCGACCTTCGCTCGGTGATCGAGACGGCCGCCGTCCACGCAGCACCAGGCGGCGTCGTGCTGCTCGTACCCGACACGGTGCGCGAGACCTACGCGCCCGGCGTCGACCACGGCGGGCACGACGGAGACGACGGGCGCGCGCTCCGCTACCTCGAGTGGACGTACGACCCCGATCCGGACGACGCGACCTTCGAGGTCGACTTCGCCGTGATCCTCCACGAGCCCGGCGCTCCCGCCCGCGTCGTGCACGATCACCATGTCTACGGGCTATTCGGGCGGGACGACTGGCTGAGGTTGCCGGCGGAGGTCGGGTTGGACCCCGTGGTCGTCGACGTCGAGCACCCGTACCCGGGAGAGTTCGAGGTCTTCGCGGCTCGTCGCGTGGCTTGACGCCGTCCGGGAAGGTGTCTACCCTCTCGTGACGAACATATGTTCGTTCCCCGAAACCTGGAGACCCCATGCTCACAACGCGACAACAGGAGATCTGGCAGTTCCTCGCCGAGTACGTGGACGAGCACGGATATCCACCCACCGTCCGGGAGATCGGCGATGCGGTCGGTCTCGCGTCACCTTCGACCGTTCACGCGCACCTCGCAAACCTCGAGCGCGCCGGTCTACTCCGTCGCGATCCGACGAAGCCGCGCGCCATCGAGCTCGTCGGACGCCGTCGCGCCGAGGCGCCCAACGCGGAGGCCGCCCCGCTCGTGCCGCTCCTCGGCCGGATCGCCGCCGGCGGACCGCTGCTCGCCGAGCAGGAGATCGAAGACCGGATCGCCGTTCCCGAGCCTCTCGGTCGCAATGCCGACTTTCTTCTTCGGGTCAAAGGCGAATCGATGATCGAGGCCGGCATCCTCGACGGCGACATCGTCGTCGTCCGGCGCCAGCCGGACGCACGCGCCGGAGACATCGTCGTCGCGCTCGTCGGCGAAGATGAGTCCACGGACGAGGCAACGGTGAAGACATTCCATCGCGAGCGCGACGGGCGTATCCGCCTGCAGCCCGAGAACAGCGCACTCGAACCGCTCTATCCCGAGCACGTCGAGATCCTGGGCAAGGTCACTGGCGTGTTCAGGAGTCTTGGATGACGCTCGCCTCACTCAATCGCACGCTCGATCAGGAGCTCGCGGCGCTCGTGCGCGGCGCGAGCCTCGAGTGCCTCGTCTGCGGCGAGTTCGTCCTCCACGTGCGTGGCGCGCTGGCCTGCCCCGAGTGCCGGACGATTCTGGCCGAATCCGAGGAGCGAATCGCCGAGATCGCGTTACCATCTGCGATGCAGGCCGGGTGACCGCGGGCCCCCTCGGGGGCTCGAGGAAAGTCCGGACACCGCAGGGCAGGACGCTGGGTAACACCCAGGCGGCGAAAGCCGACGGAAAGTGGAACAGAAAGGAGACCGCCGGTGGAGGGAAACCGAAGCCGGTAAGGGTGAAACGGTGGGGTAAGAGCCCACCAGCGGTCGTGGCGACACGACCGGCTCGCCAAACCCCGTCCGGTGCAAGGTGAAGCAGGCTCTGCTGACGCGGCCCGCCGAGGAGCCGGGTACACCGCAAAGAGAGATGGTCACCCTCGACAGAATCCGGCTTACAGGCCTGCTACGGAAAAAGCCCTGGTAACGGGGCTTTTTCTATGGACCCGATTCGCCGGCGACTCGTCAGGCTCGCTCCGCGGCGGGCTGACTGCGGTCTCCATGGAACCGCTCGGCGCGGTCGCCCGGCGTTGCCCCGAGAGGCTGTGCCGGCT
>DATFEK010000145.1:0-2900 GCA_035251305.1 Gaiellaceae bacterium
AGCCTCGGACTCGAGCTCCTCGAGACGGTCCGAGAGGTCCGCGCGCTCGCGCCAGACCCCTTCGAAGCTGTCTGCGATCTCCGTGAGGAGCGCGTCGACGGCGGGACGGCGGTAGCCCCGGAACCACGCGCGACGCAGATCGATGTGGCGTATCTCGACTGGGGTGAGCGGCATGTGGGACCTCCTACAGCAGTGCCCCGATGAGGCGGTTGACGAGCCCGGCCGCAACGAGCAAGACGACGACAGCCACTATCGGCGACAGGTCGAGTGGCCCGAGCGTCGGGATACGGCCCCGGAAGAGACCGAGATAGGGACGGCAAACTTCGTCCAGAAACCTTTGCACACTTGCGGCAACTCCGGAATAGGGAAGCTGGACCCAGGATAGGAGCACGTACGCGAAGATCAACAGGACGTAGATCCCCACGAAGACGGAGACGAAGCTCTGCAGCGACGACGCCGTGTCGGCGAGTAGGGCGAAAGTGGCGTACGCGCCCATCGGAGGCGTGTTCGCCGCCCGAAGCCGTGTTCCTACGTGGGGTCAGACCCTACGGGTCTGACCCCGCCGTCTACGCCTGATTGAAGAAGCCGCCGCGCTCGATTGCGCGGGCGCGCTCCTCAGCCGACAGCTCGACGTCGCGCGGAGTGAGGAGGAAGACCTTGTCGGCGACACGCTGCATGCTGCCATCGAGCGCGTACGTAAGCCCGCTCGCGAAGTCGATGAGCCGCTTCGAGAGCTCGGTGTCCGCGCCCTGGAGATTCAGGATGACCGGGATCTGCGCCTTGAACCGATCCGCGATCTGCTTCGCGTCGTTGAACGTCCTCGGAATGACCAGGTGCACCTTCGCCGGCGAGGGCGCATCGACGCTTCGGAGTCGCGACGAGCGCTGGCGGCGTGGCGGAGCTTCCTCGGAAGGCCAGTCGTCGTCGGTCTCGGCCGTCCTCGGCAGGCGCCTGACGTTCTGACGGTCGCGACGCCTGTAGCTCTCCTCGAGCTGCTCGTTGGTCTGGTACCCGTCCTCGTCCCACTCCTCGTCCTCGGCGATGCCGAAGTAGACGAGCGTGCGGTTCCAGAGGTCGCCGAAGCCCATGACCGCGCGATTCTAGCCCTCTGGTCGACTTGCAAGGACGCGGGCACGAGGGGACGATAGGCGCCGTGGAACGACCCGAGACGAGGTTTGCGTGGAACGGCGACGTCTCCCTCGCGTATCAGGTCGTCGGCTCGGGCGCGACGGACCTGCTGTACCTGCAGGGGTATTGCTCGCACGTCGACCTCAACTGGGACAGTCCACACCTCGCTCACTTTCTCCGCAGCCTCGCCCAGCACGCACGGCTGATCGTGACCGACAGGCGAGGGTGGGGATGCTCGGAGCGGTTCTCACCCGGCTAGGGACCGAGGGCGACTGGTTCATCCGGTATGCACGCGCATCGGTCACGCCGGGAGCAATCGCGTCCGAGATCACGAACTACCTCGAGACGGACGTCCGCGCGGTGCTTCCGTCGATTCAGGCGCCGACGCTGATCCTCGTCGACACCGACTCGTTCTACGAGGCGCCGCCCGAGGTCGGATACTTCGCGGCGAGCAAGATTCCGCTGGCCCGAGTGGTCGAGCAGTCGAGCTCGGGCGGCCCGCATTTCCACTGGTACGCACGCGCCGACCCGATCGTGCAGGAGGTCGGCCGTTTCATCGCCGAGATCCGCGACGAGGAAGCGTCATTCGACCGTGTTCTCGCGACGATCTTGTTCACCGACATCGTCGACTCGACGAAACGCGCAGCCGAGCTCGGCGATCGTGGGTGGCGAGATCTCGTGGAGCGCCATCACACCACGGTCCGGGCATTGCTCGCCCGCTATCGCGGCACGGAGATGGATACGGCGGGCGACGGTTTCTTCGCGGTGTTCGACGGCCCGGCCCGTGCGGTGCGATGCGCACTCGCAATCGCAGAGGCCGTCCAGGCTCTGGGAATCACCGTCCGCGCGGGCCTCCACACCGGAGAGGTCGAAAGGACGGACGACAAGTTCGGAGGGCTCGCCGTTGGTATCGGCGCACGGATCGCTGCGCTCGCCGCGGCGTCGGAGGTCCTCGTCTCGCAAACGGTCAAGGACCTGATGGTCGGGTCGAACCTCGCGTTCGAGGACCGCGGGCTGCACAGCTTGAAAGGCGTCCCCGGCGATTGGCGCGTCCATGCCGTTACGCGAGGATGAGCGGGCTCAGTCTCCGAAGAGTGCCTCTCCCACGCGGATGAGGGTCGCGCCCTCTTCCACCGCAACCCTGTAGTCCTGCGTCGTTCCCATGCTGAGCTCCGAGAGGCCGTGCTCCGCTGCGAGCTCCCGCAGGTGACGAAAGTGCGGTCGCGACGCCTCCGGATCGTCGCCGAGAGGCGGCATGGTCATCAAGCCACGGATCAGCGGGTACCGCTCGAGGTAGCCCGCGATCTCCGCTGGCGGTACGCCCGACTTCGTGGCCTCGCCCGACAGGTTCACCTCGAGGAGCGCCGGAATCGTCAGACGCCGCGCTGCGGAGTCGGACGAGAGCGAGTGCACGAGCTCGCAGACTCCGTTCACAACCTTGACCTTGTTCGACTGGAGATGACCGATGAAGTGCCAGCGAAACCTGCCCGCAAAGCGGGCATGTTTCGCTAGGAGGTCCTGTGCCCTGTTCTCCCCAACGACTTCCACGCCGGCGTCGGCAAGCGCGGCCATGTCCTCGACCGAGACATACTTCGTCGCGACGACGACCGTGATCTCGGGACCGACCTCGGCGCGGACTCGGGCGTATCGCTCGCCGATCTCGTGAGCAGCCGCGATGCTCATTGGGCCACCGTCATCGCGGCGACGAGCTCGCGCGCCGCCGCGAGCTCCGATTCACGTCCCTCGAGCTCGCCGTTCAGCTTTCGCCGCCG
>DATFEK010000017.1:0-2957 GCA_035251305.1 Gaiellaceae bacterium
TCGCGCTCGCCGCCATTCCCATCCCGCCCTGAATCGCGGCAGCAAGGTCGGTGAGGATGTCGGCGAAGAGGTTGGAGGCGACGACAACGTCGAGACTCCCCGGATCTCGAACCATCCGCGCTGCCAGTGCGTCGACCAACACCCGTTCGACGCGGACCTCCGGGTAGTCGACCGCGACCTCGTCCACGAGCTCGGCCCAGAGCACGTATCCGTAGCGGGAAGCGTTGGACTTCGTTGCGCTCGTCAGAAGCCCGCTTCGTGACCGCGCGGCCCGGAACCCGTGACGAACCACGCGCTCCACCCCGGCACGGGTGAAGACGCTCGTCTCGAGGGCGACCTCCACGGCGAGCCCTTCATGCGCTCGGCCGCCGACCCCCGCGTACTCGCCCTCGGTGTTCTCCCGGACGAAGAGCATGTCCACGTCCGCCGGCCCACGGTCGGCGAGCGGGCCCGGAATGCCGGGGAGCAGGCGGCACGGACGCAGGTTCGCCCACAGGTCGAGCCGCTGGCGGATGGCCAGGATCACTCCCCACAGCGCTACGTGGTCGGGGACAGATGGGTCCCCGATGGCGCCCAGAAGCACCGCGTCGTGCGTCCGCAGAGTGTCGATGCCGTCCTCGGGCATCATCCGCCCGTGCTTGCGAAGTACGCGGACC
Organism: Gaiellaceae bacterium; assembly: GCA_035251305.1. Classification (GTDB taxonomy): domain Bacteria; phylum Actinomycetota; class Thermoleophilia; order Gaiellales; family Gaiellaceae; genus GMQP-bins7. The sequence goes on from DATFEK010000017.1 coordinate 657, forward strand.
CCCAAGGGAGCTCGGTCCACTCGATCGAGAGACCCAAGGCGTCGACCGCCTTCCGGGCCTCGGTGACGACTTCGGGCCCGACGCCGTCCCCCGGCAGGAGGGCGACGCGGTATGTCACACGGGCGCGCCTACCGCCGTCGGCACGCTTTCCAGGTAGGCAAGTGCTTCCTCGAGCGATACGACATCGGCGTACTTCGCGTGAATGTCGAACATGTTCGCGTCGTGAGGCGCTTGCGCACGGTCACCGACGCACTCGCGCGGAACGAGCGTCGGGTACCCGTACTGGAGGAGGTCGATCGCCGTTGCGCGGATACAGCCGCTCGTCGTTGCGCCGCAGAGGACGATCGTGTCGATGCGCTGTGCGATCAGGATCGATGCGAGGTTCGTTCCGAAGAAGGCCGAGGCGCCCTTCTTGAGCACGATCGTCTCGTCCTCCCGCGGCTCCAGGCGCGGATCGATCTCGACCCAGCGCCCGCCGATCTGAAGGTCGCCGAGCGCCGGCACCTTCTGGAGCCAGAGGCCTCCGTCCTGCAGGCTCGGCTCGTAGCCGATCGTCGTGAAGATCACGCGCAGGCCCTTCGTGCGGGCTGCGTCGAGCACGTGCTTCGTCGCCTCGACCTGTGCCGTTAGGTCGGACCCGAGCGTGCTGGCGGGATCGGTGAACCCGCAGCTGAAGTCGACGACGAGCACGGCCGGACGAGTGCCGAGCATCACGCTCTCCCCGAGCCCTGCTCGCGCATAGACCTGCCGTGCCTGCTCGTCGCTCATGCCGCAACGGCCTCCTTCGCCCCGATCAGCTGCTCGCCGAAGCGAGCGCGACGGATGAACTGACCGGCGCCGGGACTCGCGGCGAGCTCGTCGTTCTCGACGATTACCTGGCCACGCACGAGCACGACTTCAGGAGCGCCGACGACCTCTGTGCCCTCGAAGAGGTTGTAGTTGACGTTCGAGTGATGTGTCTTGGCCGAGATCGTCAGCGGCTTCTCCGGATCCCAGACGACGATGTCGGCATCCGAGCCTGGGGCGATCGTGCCCTTGCGCGGGTACAGCCCGAAGAGCTTTGCGACGTTCGTCGAGGTCAGCTCGACCATGCGGTTCAGCGAGATCCGGCCTTCGCGGACGCCGAAGTGGTGGAGCATGTGCAGCCGATTCTCGATCCCCGGCCCGCCGTTCGGGATTTTCGAGAAGTCGTCCTTGCCGAGGCCCTTCTGCTCGGGCCAGTTGAACGGGCAGTGGTCGGTGGAGAAGACGGAGAGCACGTCGGCGTCGAGCGCCTTCCAGAGGTGCCCCTGGTTCTCCTTGGGCCGCGGCGGCGGAGTGTAGACGTACTTGCCGCCTTCGAAGTCCGGCTGGTCGAGGTAGCTCTCGTCGATGAAGAGGTACTGCGTGCACGTCTCGCCCCAGATGTCCCACCCCTTCTCGCGGGCGAGTGCGATTGGCTCGATGGCCTCCTTGCACGAGACGTGGACGACGTAGAGCGGCGCCCCGGCCACGCGGGCGAGCTGGATGGCCCTGTTCGTGGCCTCGCCCTCGGTCTCGGGCGGACGCGTCCGCGCGTGCCAGATCGGCTCCGTGTGGCCCTCCGCGAGGGCTCTCTTCACGAGGATGTCGATCGCATCGCCGTTCTCGGCGTGCACCATTACCAGCGCGCCCGTCTCGGACGCGGTCTCGAGCGTCTTGAAGAGTGTCTCGTCATCGACCATGACGGCGCCCTTGTATGCCATGAACACCTTGTAGCTCGTGACTCCCTCGTCCGGCACCTTCGCCAGGTCCGCGAGCGTGCCGCCGTCCTTGAGGTCCGTGATCGCCATGTGGAAGCCGACGTCGATCACGGGCTTGCAGCGGTCGATCTTCTCGTGCCAGGTGTCGAGCGCCTGTGCGAACGTCTGACCCGGCATCTGGAAGCAGAAGTCCACGAGCGAGGTCGTGCCGCCGAATGCAGCCGAGACCGTGCCCGAGGTGAAGTCGTCGCAGGTGACCGTGCCGCCGAACGGCAGCTCGAGGTGCGTGTGCGGATCGATCGCCCCCGGAATCACGTACTTGCCCGTCGCGTCGATCGTCTTGTCGGCCGCGACCTCGAGGGACTCGCCGAGCAGCGAGACGGCACCGTCTTCGATGAAGACGTCGCCGGTGTAGTCGTCGGAGGCCGTGACGATGCGACCACCTTTGATGAGCACGGACATGAGATCACACCCCTTTCAGGCGCTGTCAACCCCTGTATACGACGCTTTGTCGGCGGCGTCAAACGCGAGCGCCGGCCGGCGCTCGTGCCAGTCGGTCACGCGCTGGAACGATCGAGCG
>DATFEK010000190.1:0-2134 GCA_035251305.1 Gaiellaceae bacterium
GGCGGGCAGGTAGTAGCTGCTGACGTGGATCTTGATGCGGGGATGAAGCGCGGTCCAGTGCCAGATCCCGGGCGCGATCTCCTCCACGAGCTCAGCGTATCCCGCCAACGAGCGACGATCTTCCTGGTAGCTTCGGAGGCAGTGGCCAACTCCCGCTTCAAGCGCGCTCACAGGACGCACGCGTTCGACCAGCGTCCAGCGATTAGCCGGAGAACACGAGCCGCTCGGCATTCTCGATGGCGTCCTCGCGCGGCGGCGGGTTCAGCATCAGCTCGACTATCTGCTCCACTCGCGGATCGTCCGTGGCACGCATGAGGGCGACGGCCGCCTCGACGTCGTAGTCGGTGCGCCGTAGCTCCACACCCGGTCCGAGAAGCGCCCAGTAGGCACCCCGTTCACCCTCGTACGGTAGACCGACGCTGCCGGCGCTCAGCAGCCTCACGCCGTCGACTACGCGCTCATAACTCACGTGGACGTGCGCGGTGACGAGGACCCGCTCGTCGACGGCTGCCATGAACTCGCGCACGCGCTCGGTGGGAGTTCTCTCGGTGACCAGCTCCTCGTCCGAGCGCGGCGAGCCGTGGCAGAAGCACGTCGGCCCGAGTCCCTCGACCTCGACAGAGACGGTCTGGGCGAAGCCCGCTAGGAACGCGATGTCCTCCTCGGTGTGCTTCGAGGCCATCCATCGGTCGCGTTCGCTCTCCAGGTCCCTGCCGACGGCCCGATCGGCGTTACCGCGCACGAACCGCGCCGGGGTCTCCAGAGCCCTGACGAGCGCGAGCGTCTCGCCTGGAAGCGACCCCCAGGTGAGATCCCCGCAGAAGACGATCAGGTCGGGCGCCTCGTGCTCGACTTCCGCCAGCACCGCCGCGAGAGCCGGCGCGTTCCCGTGGACGTCCGCCAGCGCGGCGACGCGGCGAGCGGAGACTCCCTTGTGGCTCAGAGCCACAAAGCCTCGTCGTCTTGCTACTCGGACTCTGCACGAAGCCGGAATCCGCTGGAGCGCGGATTCCGGCGGCGCGAAGTTCCCTGCAGGCGACCGCTGCGCGGCCGAGACGTCTGCTGCTTCCTCATCCTGTCGTGCGACCGGAGACCGTGAGCTGGTTCTCGGCGTGCTTGATCCGTTGCTCGAGCTGCCAGCGGTCGGCGTGCGACTCGCCCGCGTCGACCTTCGCGAGCTCGGTTTGCGCAGCCTCGAGCTGCTCGCGCGCCCGCTCGTCGTCGATCTCGTTGACGCTCACGGCGTCGTCCACGAGCGCGAGGGCGCGGTCGAGCTCGACCTTGAAGAACCCGGGCCCCGTCGCGAACTCGAGGATCTCGTTCGGGTTCAAGTGAATGCGGGTCGAGCCCGCCTTGAGCGTCGCGACCAGCGGAGCGTGCCTGGCAAGGACACCGATCTCCCCCGCCGCCCCGGGCACGATGATCATCTCCGCCTCTCCGTCGAACGCCGCGCCGTCGGGCGTGACGAGCGCGACGTCGAACTTCGGGTGCGATTCGGCCATGCTGCGGATCAGGCGGCGACGGCGTCGGCCTGCTTCGCCTTCTCGACCGCGTCTTCGATCGTGCCGATCATGTAGAAGGCCGACTCGGGAAGCTCGTCGTGCTCTCCGTCGATGATCGCGCGGAACCCGCGGATCGTGTCTTCGAGCTTCACGTACTTGCCTGGCGTACCGGTGAACTGCTCGGCGACGAAGTTCGGTTGCGAGAGGAACCGCTCGATCCGGCGAGCACGGGCGACGACGACCTTGTCCTCGTCGGTGAGCTCGTCCATACCGAGGATGGCGATGATGTCCTGCAGGTCGCGATAGCGCTGCAGGATCTGCTGAAGCGTCGTCGCGACGTCGTAATGCTCGTCCGACACGACGCCGCGCTGGAGCGCCCGCGAGAACGAGTCGAGCGGATCGACCGCCGGGTAGATGCCCTTCTCGACGATGGACCGCGAGAGTGTGATGAAGGCGTCCAGGTGGGCGAAGGTGTTGGCCGGCGCAGGATCGGTGAGGTCGTCCGCCGGAACGTAGATCGCCTGCACCGACGTGACCGAGCCCGTGCGGGTCGACGTGATCCGCTCCTGGAGCTGACCCATCTCGCTCGCGAGCGTCGGCTGGTAGCCGACGGCGCTCGGCATGCGCCCGAG
>DATFEK010000193.1:0-4332 GCA_035251305.1 Gaiellaceae bacterium
GTCCGAGGCTTCGAAGCACCGGGAGCTCGAAGCGCTCCTTCGCTCGACGCTCGTCTCCGCCGAGCGCGCCGCGCAGGACATGAAAGAGCAGGCGCGGCGGGAGTCGGATCTCATCGTCCAGGAGGCGCATGCAGAGTCCCGCAGAGTCGTCCGCGAGGCATCTGCGGAGAAGCGCCGCCTCGAGGACGACGTCGTGAGGATTCGCGCTCAGCTTCGCGCTGCCTTCGAGTCGCTCGGCGAGTGGCCGGGAGACGAGGAAAGCGCGAAGGAGAGCGAGGGCGAGATCCCGACGACGCGACCCGCGATCGGCGATGCTCCCGACAGCGGTATCCGCAAAGTCGCCGGCTAGCGCACGCTCGAATCGAGCCGCTGCAGACGCGCGGATATCCTTTCGGGCCGTGAAGGTCGCGCACACGAGCCTGCGGTTGCGCATCGTCCCCGGTGCCCGGCGCTCGGGGATCGTGGGTCGGCACGGGGACGGCAAGGTCGTGTCGTACGAAGGGATGACCAGCGAAGCTGCCGACGGAAAGCTCGCTGCCGCAGCGGAGCAGGATCGATGACCCTCGACCTCGACTGGTTCCAGAGCCAGCTGGAAGCCGAGCAGGCACGGCTACGAAATGCGCTCGCGGTCGTAAACCACGAAAGCTCACTGCTCGAGGAGACCGGGGACCTGGCGATCGGGTCCGGCGACCATCTCGCCGACAGCGCGACGGAGACCTTCATGCGCGAACTGGACGGGGGTCTCGAGGAGAACGCCGAGCATCTCCTCGAAGAGATCGAGGCGGCTCTGGGCCGGATCGCCGATGGGACTTACGGCACGTGTTCCGTATGCGGTCGCGTCATCGACGAGGCGCGGCTCGCGGCAGTCCCCTACGCCACTCTCTGCATCGACGACAAGCGCGCCCAGGAGCGCACGTGAGCGAGCCGGCCAGAACGGATCCGACGCTCGTGGACATGCGCATGGGATCGACGGCGAACGCGCTGCAGCCCATCTCGAGCGCGGAGCGCTCACTTGCCGCAGGATCCGCTCAGTGGCTCGCGCTGATCGTCGTGGCAGCTGCGGCGATCGTGGCCGACCAGGTGACGAAGCAGGTCGTCGGCCGCACCCTCGCGCTGGGCGACAGCGTCGACATCGTCGGGCCGTTCTCCATCCACCATGTCCAGAACTCCGGGATCGCGTTCGGGCTCTTCGCGAGCCGGACAGCGCTCGTGATCGCCGTGACCGCTGTCGCCGTAGGCTTCATGCTCTGGTTCTTCGCGCGCTCGGGACGCCGTCATCCTGTGCTTCCGGTCGCGCTCGGACTCGTTCTCGGCGGGAGCATCGCCAACCTGATCGACCGTGTACGCCTCGGGCACGTGACGGACTTTCTCGATCTCGTCGCCTGGCCCGCGTTCAATCTTGCCGACACGTTCATCGTCGTCGGGGTGGCCATCCTCTTCGGCGCGCTCGTCCTCGGAGACCGATCGCACAGAATGCACGGCGCGCGCGATGGCGACTCTTCGCTTCACGGTCGCTGAGGACGACGCAGGCCGGCGCCTCGACCGTGCGCTCGCGGTACGAGCGGAGGTCGGGTCGCGCTCGCTCGCCGAGCGGCTGGTGCAGGAGGGGTCGGTTCTGGTCGACGGTGTCGCCCGTCCCAAGAGTCATCGACTCGAGCCGGGGTCGAGGATCGAGGTCGTGCTTCCCGCGGCGGCGGAGGGTGTCCAGGCGCAGCCCGTTGACGTTCGTGTGCTTCTCGAGGACGAGCACCTCGTCGTCGTCGACAAGCCCGCCGGACTCATGGTGCACCCTGGAGCGGGGGGACGGCCCGACACGCTCGCCGCGCAACTCCTGACTCTCGGGGCTCGCGGCGGCGACGATCCCGAACGGCCGGGCATCGTCCACCGTCTCGACCGCGATACGTCCGGGCTCCTCGTCGCAACACGGTCCGAGCTCGCGTATGCGGGACTTCGCGATGCCATTCGTCGTCGTGAGGTCGAGCGGCGATACCTGGCGCTGGTGCGAGGGCATCCGCGCTCGCGCACGGGTCGGATCGACGCTCCGATCGGCCGCGCGCGCCGCGACCCGACGAGGCGTTCGCTCGACACCGACGAGCCCCGCGAGGCGGTGACCCACTTCGAGGTCGTGGAGTCGTCAGCGGAGCATGCGCTCCTCGACGTCTCGCTGGAGACGGGGCGGACACACCAGATCCGGGTCCACCTGGCCTCGATCGACCTTCCCGTATCGGGTGATCCCCAGTACGGCGTCCGAGGGGATCTCGGGCTGGAGCGCCAGTTCTTGCACGCGCACCGCCTGCGGTTCAGGCACCCGGCTACGGGCGGTGACGTCGACGTCACCTCGGATCTTCCGGACGACCTCGCGCATGCGCTCGGGCGAGCGCGCGCGATGTAGGCGCCGATACCTCGCTTCGGCGGGTACAATCCCGCGGTTCCGTCCCTACGGCCCGGCGACCAAGCCGAGGCGGGGGGTGCCGCAGCTTTGCGCGCGGTTCCGTCCTGGCTCGCCGGCGAACCAACCGTCAACCACTGGAAAGGGGCTCATCGCGTGTCAGTCGTCACGATGCGGGAGCTGCTGGAGGCCGGCGTCCACTTCGGCCATCAGACGCGCCGCTGGAATCCCAAGATGCGCCGCTATATCTTCGGCGAGCGCGGAGGGATCTACATCATCGATCTCACCAAGACCCTCGAGCTGCTCGAGGAGAGCTACGAGTTCGTGCGCAACGTCGCTGACCGCGGCGGCACGATCCTCTTCGTCGGCACGAAGAAGCAGGCGCAGGACGCCGTCTCGGAGCACGCTCAGCGCGTCGGCATGCCGTATGTGAACCACCGCTGGCTCGGCGGCCTGCTCACGAACTGGCGCACCATCTCGGAGCGCATCGCATACCTGCACGACCTCCGCAGGCTCAAGGCTGACGGACAACTCGAGCTCCTCCCGTCGAAGGAGCGCCTCGCGATGGAGGCGGATCTCGAGAAGCTCGAGGCCAATCTCGGAGGCGTCGCGGACATGAAGCGACAGCCCGACGCGGTGTTCGTCATCGACATGAAGAAGGAGCAGCTCGCCGTGCGCGAGACGCAGCGCCTTGGCGTCCCGGTGATCGGGCTCGTGGACACGAACGCGGATCCCGACGAGGCGAACTTCGTGATCCCGGGCAACGACGACGCGATCCGCTCCTGCAATCTCGTGACGCGGGTCATCGCCGACGGGATCGCCGCTGGGAAGACGAAAGTCACCACCACGGAGCTCACCGCCGAGCCGGAACAGCCCGTCGAGGCCGCAGAAGCCGTCGCGGAGGCCGAGACCGAGCCCGACCCCGAGCTCGAGCCGGCTGCGGTTGCCGCGGAAGGCGGTGAGACCGAGTGAGCGAGATCCCCGCACGTCTGGTCAAGCAGCTCAGGGATCGAACCGGGGCCGGGATGATGGACTGCAAACGCGCCCTCGAAGCTGCGGAAGGTGATCTCGACGCTGCCGTAACGTACCTCCGTGAGAAGGGCCTCGCATCGGCCGGCAAGAAGGCCGAGCGTGAGACCACCGACGGCCTCGTGGGCTTCATGGTCTCGAACGGCGCTGGTTCGATCGTCGGTCTTGGTTCCGAAACCGACTTCGTCGCCAAGAATGACGAGTTCCAGACATTTGCGGAGAAGCTGCTGCACGCCGTGCATACGGAGGGCGAACGCGCAATCGAGCGCTTCGATGAAGAGCGCCGAGAGCTGATCGCCAAGCTCGGGGAAAACATCGTGATCGTCGACGCCGAGCGCTTCGAGGCTCCGAAAGGGAATGTGATCGCCGGCTATGCGCACCCGCCTGCGAAGAAGATCGGCGTTCTCGTCGAGCTCCAAGGCGGCTCGGCCGAGCTCGCCCGTCAGCTCGCAATGCACATCTCGTTCGCGGCGCCCGAGTGGACGACTCGTGACGACGTGTCCACGGACGTTGTCGACGCGGAACGAGGGATCTTCATGAACTCGGACGAGGTGCAGTCGAAGCCCGAGGCCGCGCGTGAGAAGATCGTGGACGGCATGCTCGCCAAGCGCTTTTTCGCCGCGACGCCCGGTGGGGTTCTCGTCGACCAGCCCTGGATCCACGATCCGTCGAAGACGGTCGGGCAGGCGCTCGAAGACGCAGGCGCGTCCGTCGCCCGGTTCACGAGGGTCTCGGTCGCCGGGTGACGACCAGTGCCAACGAGGTAGCCCAGGCCGTCGCTCCCGCGAGTGGAACGGCCTTTCGACGCGTCCTGTTGAAGCTCTCCGGCGAAGCGCTCCTCGGAGACCGCGAGTACGGGATCGACCCCAGAACAGTCGTCGCGATCAGCGAGGAGATCGTCGCCGTGCACGAGG
>DATFEK010000212.1:0-3146 GCA_035251305.1 Gaiellaceae bacterium
GGGTGAGTCGATTCGAGCGTTCGTACCCCTCACGCCGTGTGGTTGGAACGAGTGGCGCCGCCGTCGGTCCGTACGGCCTGGCATCCGCCCGATCCGCCCGTCCGGGCGCACAGTGCGGGCTGCGCGGGCGGCTCGCGTCACCTGATGGAAGCGGCCGCCCATCAGAATGCCGACCGCGTCGCCGGGTTCCTGTGTGCGTTCTCGTTCGTTCTTTCAGGAATCGCTCTCGCCCGGACTCCGGGCCTTCTCGGCCCCGCTGCGATTCTCGTCGCGCTCGTCGCCGTGCGAATGACCACGGCGCACCGCACGCTCGCCGCGGCGGCTGTTGCGGTCTCCGGCCTGGCGTTCTTCTTCGGCATGGTGATCGCGATCACGACCGCAACGCCGCTGTACTGAGGCTCCCGCGATGTCGCGGGAACCTCGCGTTCCACTTCGCGGACAAGGCGCTACGCGCCTGCTACAAACACTGGCGTGACACCTTCTCCTGAGGCATCCGGTCTGAACAGTGGCTACGTCGGCCAGCTTCTCGAGCAGTACATCGAGAACCCCGAGGCCGTCGACCCTGTGTGGAGGGAGTTCTTCGAGGGCGCGGACGAGCATGTCCTGCGGGCCCTCCCGGGCCTGGCGCGCCTCGTGGGGCGCCGCTCTCGGGACGACGGGAACGGTGCGCCGGCGCCGGGAGCATGGATCGAGGACTCGACAGCGTCGGTCGAAGCCTCCGCACCCAGTGCCGAGCTGGCTTCTCCGGCCGAGCCCCCCGTAGCGCACAAGCCACGTGAGACTCTTGCCGAAGCGCCAGGCGCCGACACCGAGCTCCTGGCAGCCGTCGCGGCGGCGATGTCGCTCGTCAAGGCCTATCGCATGCATGGCCACCTGAACGCTCGGCTGGATCCGCTTGGCTCGGAGCCGATGGGCGACCCCGCGCTCGACGAAACCCAACTCCAACCACCGCTCACGCCCGAGCTCCAGGCTCGCATCCCTTCTCGGCTCCTCCGGCTCTCCGTTCCCGGCGACACGTTGCTCGAGGCGCTTCCGAGGCTCAAGGAGGTGTACACGGGAACGATCGCCTACGAGATCGAGCACATCTCGGACCATGCCGAGCGTGTGTGGCTGCGTCAGGCGATCGAGACCGGCCGCTTCGGGAGGCCGCTCGAACCCGTCGCGCGCCGAGCATTGCTCGAACGCCTTTCGCAGGTGGAGGCGTTCGAGACGTACCTGCGCCGCGCGTTCATCGGTCAGAAGCAGTTCTCGATCGAGGGGCTGGATGCTCTCGTGCCGATGCTCGACGAGGCGATCGAGATCGCAGCCGAGGGTGGCGCCCACGAGGTGCTCGTCGGGATTGCTCATCGTGGCCGACTCAACGTGCTTGCCCACACCCTCGGGCGCCCGTACGAATCGATTCTGCGGGAATTCGAGGGCGAGCGGAGTGTCGATGCGCTCGTCTCGGATCCCGAGGGCGGCACCGGCGACGTGAAGTACCACCTCGGGGCCTCCGAGTCCCGCACGACTCGAGCGGGTGAGGTCCAGGTGACGCTTGCCGCGAACCCCAGCCATCTCGAAGCCGTCGATCCGGTCGTCGAAGGACTCGCGCGCGCCGAGCAGACCGATCGGTCGCACGGAGCGGGCGTCCACGACCCGACGGTTGCGCTGCCGATCCTCATCCATGGGGATGCTTCCTTCGCCGGCCAAGGAGTCGTCGCGGAGACGTTCAATCTGCACTCCCTCGACGGCTACTCGACGGGGGGGACGCTGCACGTGATCGCGAACAACCAAGTCGGATTCACGACCGACCCGGCGGAGGGGCGGTCGACGCGCTACTCGAGCGACCTCGCGAAGGGCTTCGACGTCCCGATCATCCACGTGAATGCCGACGATCCCGAGGCGGCGCTCGCAGCCATCAGGCTCGCTCTCGCATATCGCGCCGAGTTCGGCCACGACGTCGTGATCGATCTCGTCGGTTACCGACGGTTCGGCCACAACGAACAGGACGAGGCCGCCTACACGCAGCCCCTCCAGACCGAGCGCATCGAGCAGCAGGTCCCGGTCCGGGAGTCCTATGCGTCCCGTCTCGTCGCAGACGGTGTTCTCCGCGAGGAGGAGGCGGTCGCGCTCCTCGACCGGACGCTCGAGGAGCTCCGCGACGTTCACGACGCGCTGCGCACATCGTTTTCGGACTTCGAGCCGCAGGCCGAAACTCGCACGCGCACCGACACGGGCGCTCAGGTCCTCACAGCGGTCACGGCCGAGCGCCTGCTCGAGCTCAACGAGCAGCTCTTGCGCGTGCCGGAGGGCTTCGAGGTGAACACGAAGCTCGCCCGCCAGCTCGAGCGTCGTCGCGAGGCGATGCAGGAAGGCGGAATCGACTGGGGGCACGCCGAGGCGCTCGCCTTCGCGTCCTTGCTCGAGGAGGGAATCCCGATCCGCCTGTCCGGCCAGGACACGGAGCGAGGGACGTTCTCGCACCGCCACTCGGTTCTCCACGACCCGCGGACCGGGGAGACGTCGACCCCGCTCCAGCAACTGCCGCCGGCAGCAGCATCGTTCGAGATCTACAACTCGCCTCTGTCCGAGTTCGCGGCGCTCGCCTTCGAGCACGGCTACTCCATCGCAGCGCCCGACGCGCTCGTCCTCTGGGAGGCGCAGTTCGGGGACTTCGTCAACGGCGCACAGATCGTTGTCGACCAGTTCATCGTCTCCGGGCGTTCGAAATGGGGTCAGACGTCGCGCCTGACGCTGCTCCTACCGCATGGCTACGAGGGCAGCGGCCCCGAGCACTCGAGCGCGCGCCTCGAGCGGTTCCTCCAACAGGCTGCCCAGGACAACATCCGCGTCGTCAACTGCACGACCGCCGCGCAGTACTTCCACCTGCTGCGCCGGCAGGCGCTGGACGCGACGGCACGTCCGCTCGTCGTGATGACGCCTAAGGGACTTCTCCGATTGCGTCAGGCGACGTCGACCCTCGAGGACCTGACGTCGCGATCATTCCAGCCCACGCTGGACGATCCCGACGCCGATCACGCGACCGCAAGCCGTCTTGTTCTGTGCAGCGGCAAGCTGTACTACGACATCCTCGCTCACGAGCTCAGTAGCCGCGCCCAAACAGTGGCGGTTGCCCGGATCGAGCAGCTCTATCCCTTCCCGCTGGA
>DATFEK010000217.1:0-2618 GCA_035251305.1 Gaiellaceae bacterium
CGGCGGACCACGGCCTCCCCGACCACCGACTGGTGGAGGACCAGCGCGGTCGCACGGGCGGAAACGAGGGCGAGTGGTGCGGCGAACGGCGCGATCCTTCGCAGGACGCTCAGCCCGACCCGCGCGAACACTGCACCGCGACCGCGCTCGGTGATCCCGAGCAGGCCGCGCGGGACGGTGATTCCGGCGCGGATGTCGGGATCGATACGCGCGAGGGATCGCACCGTCCGAAAGTAGAAGGAGCTCACGAAGCTGCGCTCCACGAGATCGAACCGGCGGATGGCCGCAGCGACGTCCGCCTCCCTGTCGCAGGTCTTGAGATCGAGATGAAGGCCCACCTGCCGGGCGTCTTCTGCGAAGAACGCCAGCGCCTCCTCGAGCGTCGGCAGCTCCGGGCAGACCTCCTTGAGGTTGCGCAGCGACCGGTCCCGCACCGTGCCGGCCGCGGCGCCGTGGCTCACCTCGCGAAAGTCGTTCGAATGCGCGATCACGAGCTCGCCGGAACGGAGATCGAGAACGTCGAACTCGACCAGGTCGACGCCTACCTCGACGGCCGCTCGGAAGGATCGCAGCGTGTTCTCGGGCGCCAGAGCCGCGGCACCTCGATGACCGATCCTGAGCGGCCGTCCGTCACGCCGCTCGAGCGAGATCACGGGCTCGGCCTCGTCGGGAGGTAGTCCTCGTCGAGGCGACCTCCTTCGGCTGCGTAGGCCACGATCATCCGGTCCGTCACCCACTCGACCGGGGCGCGATCGTCGGTCCACGCTCGACCGGCGGCCTCGATCGGTCTGGCATCCCGTGCGAGCAGCTCGCGTAGTGAGGCGAGATCGGTCGGGCCGCGCTCGAGACGGCGCTGGACCTCCCTCGCGACGAGAGGCTCCGTCAGCCCGAGGACGATGGTGTTGAAGCGAAGCGCCCGCCATTCGAGTACCTGGGGCAACTCGGCGGCAAGCGTGGTCCCCACGGCCCGGACGAGTCGCTTGTCGTCGGGCACCGCCGCGACGTTGAGCGCAACGATTCCACCCGGAGCCAGGTGCTCCCGAACGAGGCGGAAGAACTCACGGGTCGCGAGGTAGAACGGCACGTACGGCTGGTGGTACGCGTCGACCACGATCAGGTCGTACTCGACGTCGGTCGAGCGGAGGAACGGGCGGGCGTCCACGTCGTGGACGGTGAGGCGCGGGTTCTCGTCCATCGCGAAGTAGCGACGGCCGACACGGCTCACCGCCGGATCGAGCTCGACGCCGTCGATCGACGCCTCCGGGTAGTAGACGCCGAGAGCGCGCGCAGTCGTGCCGGCCGCATTGCCGAGAATTGCGACGCGCTCGAGCGGACGGTCGAGCAGCGGAGGGACGGCCAGAAAGGCGTCCCAAACGCCGCCGGTGAGCACGGAGTCGGGTCGCCACACCGAGTGCACGGCCACGCCCTCGTTCAGCGAGAGGAGACGCCTGCCGTCGGACTTCTCGACGACCTGGATGTACTGGTAGTACGACGTCTCCTCGTGCAGGAGCCCAGCTTCCGCCTTGACCGCACCGGGCGGAACGGCCACGAGAGCGGCCAGCGCGACGGCGACGACGAGAAAGCGCGCGCCGAGCAGGAAACAGGACGACGCGGCGAGCAGCGCCGCGATCGCAAGAAAGGTCCTCTGCGTGCCTACCGCCGGGATGAGGACGAGCGCAGGCAGGAACGTACCGAGGAGCGAACCCGCCGTCGAGAGCGCATAGAGACGCCCCGCGACACTGCCCGCCGTCTCGATGGACGAAACCGCAAGACGAATGGCGAAGGGCGACACCATGCCCAACAAGACCACGGGAGGCGCGCAGAGCAACAGGACGGCGAGAAAGCTCCCGATGACGGCACCCGCGGATGCGCTGTCCAGTCCCTCGACGGTGAGATCGAGGAACGGCTTCGCCACGAAGGGAATCGCGGCGACGCAGACCGAGGCGGCGAGGACGATGAAGCCGAGTAGGGACGGCCACGGTCGCCTGTCGGCGGTGCGGCCGCCGAGCCAGTAGCCGAGGGCGAGCGCCGCGAGAACGATCCCGATGAGGTTCGCCCAGACGATGGTCGAGGATCCGAAGTACGGCGCGAGGAGCCGCGAGGCCGTGATCTCTGTCGCGAGAGCTCCGATCCCTGCCCCGAACACGAGCGCCCCGAGCGCGAGGCTCCCGGGCCTCTCGTCCGCCGTTCGAGCGAGCAACCTAGCCGACCACTACAGTCCGAAGACGCGCTCGATCTCTCCGAGCGTCCGCGCCGCGAGCACCGCCGTCACTGCGACGACGAGCGCGAGCACGACCCAGAAGCGGAGACCCGCCCACCGTCGCTCCCGGTGCCGCTTGGCCCTGGCCGCCCGCCGCGCGCGGTGGAACCGGTACGCCCGCTCCACCGCCTCCGGATCGAGCGGGGGCTCCTCCTCGGCGGGGGTGATCGCAGGAGTGGACTTGGGCGCGACCTGAGCCATGGGTCGGATTCTACGAGCAGATTTCGGCGCTGTGCAGGCTGTCCAGCCGGTGCGAAGCCATATTCTTCACGCCATGGAGGGCTCGGGAGGCCGCGGTCGCATGGGTCTTGCCGATCTTCGAGGCCTGTCCGGCCTCGGCGGGCGGCTCACGTTCCTG
>DATFEK010000228.1:0-6943 GCA_035251305.1 Gaiellaceae bacterium
ACTTGCGCGCGCCACGGCCCTCGTAGACGATCTCCGCGTGCTGATCTTCCTCGTCCTCGGCTTCGCGCCGTGGGTCCTCGTGCTCACGCTCGCGGTCGCCCTGTACCTGACGGTGATCGAGCTCCGGGAGCTGGGTCTCCACTGGGCGTGGTGGATCTGGTGGCTCCTCCTCGTATTCATGACCCACTTCGTCGGCTACCTGTTTCTGAGGGCCTACGCTGTCTATCGACGCTGGAACGCCCGAACCGGGTAACGGGCGACCGCCGACCACGCCGGTGGCGAGGCGTGGGCTCCGGGACAGCACGCTCGGAAGGCTCGCGTTGCTCGCGATCGTGCTCCTCGCAGCCTTCGCGGTCGCACGGACCTGCGGCTCGCGAGACCAGCAGATCTCGCAGGAGGAGGCGGTTGCGATCGCCACCGAGAACGCGTCGTTCGTTCCCTGCGAGGAGTCGGGCTGCGTGCTCGTGCGCGCCCTGAATCAGGGCATCCCTCCACGCCTCGTGTGGATCGTCGGCCTCGCCGAGCGCCTGGGGCCGGACGGCGAGCCCACCCGCTTCGAGAACTTCGAGGTCGACGCCGCCACGGGCACGGTCCGGAGACGGCCGTAGCCATGTGTCCGCTCCCTACATAGAGCGCACTCCAACGTCGGCGACCCTGGACATGGAAACCGCTTGCCAGGGTTCATACGGTCCCCGCAGCGTCCGACCGCGGTTTCTGACGGCCCGAGGAGGGTGGAATGATCTCGTCGCTGATCCCGAGCTGGCTCGCCCAAGCACCGACGATCGAGGACGTCGACGCCAAGGTCACCCTCGACTCGGCGATCCTCGCCGAGACGTTCTACTTCTGGACCGTCGTCATCATGTGGCTCATCCACGTGGGCTTCATGGCGTACGAGGCCGGCGCCGCGCGACGCAAGAACATCATGTCGACGGCGATGAAGAACATCCTCACCATCGCCGTCGTCACTCCGACGTTCTACTACTTCGGCTGGTACATCTACGGTTGCTTCCAGGAGGGCTGGCCGAAAGACGGCCACAACAGCCCGACGGTCCCGGGGCTCGAGATCCTCGAAGGCCTGTGCCAGAACAGCGCTCCCTGGGCGGCCCAGATGGGCCCGAACCTGCAGGACCACATCACCGGCGTCTTCTTCCTCGCCTTCCTCCTCTTCTCGTGGACGACCGGGTCGATCATGTCCGGAGCGCTCATCGAGCGCGTGCGGCTGTCCGCATACCTGATCCTCACCGCCCTCCTCGGCTCGGCCGTCTGGATCATGGACGCCGCCTGGGGCTGGAGCAGCGGCGGCTGGCTCGTCACGCGCTTCGGCTTCCACGACGCGATCGCGTCTCTCGTCGTCCACGGAGTCGCCGGGGCGTTCGCCTTCGGCGTGCTGCTGAACCTCGGGCCGCGAATAGGCAAGTACACGGCCGACGGCATGGCCAGATCCTTCCGAGGACACAACACCCATCTCACGCTGATGGGGCTCATGCTGATCTTCACCGGCTTCTACGGCTTCTACGCCGCATGCCTCGTCATCCAGTCGACGATCTTCCCCGGTTGGCTGAACATCTACCTCTCGCCGACGACGTTGGGGTCCATCGCATTCGTGATCACGATCGGGTTCGCCGGAGGGTTCACGGGCGGGTGGTTCGCAAGCAACGGTAACCCGTTCTGGACGTTGTCGGGTGGCCTCGCCGGCGTGATCGCGGTCTCGGCAGGCGCCGACGTCTACCATCCGTCCCTGGCCTACCTGCTGTCCATTTCGGGCGGCATGGTCGCCGTGTGGTCCGGCGGCTACATCGAGAAGAAGCTACGGGTGGACGACGCCGTCGGCGCGGTCGCGGTGCACGGCGTGTGCGGTTTCTACGGCGTCTTCCTGGTCGGTATCTTCGCCGGCGGCTATCCGACGGGGATCAACAACGTGCCGTCGTCGTTCGGAGGCCAGCTCATGGGGATGATGGCCTTCCTCCCGCTCGCGTTCCTGCCGGCATACGTCGTGAGCTGGATCCTCAAGCGGCTGAACCTCCTGCGTGTCCCGCCGGAGGTCGAGCTCGAGGGCCTCGACCTGGCCGAGTTCGGGCAGGACTTCTACCCGGAGTTCGAGCGCGTCCCCGAGATCATCATCGAGCCCGACGGTCGCGAGGTGGACAGCGCACCCGTGCTGCTCGACGCGTACTGGCAAACGAACGGCAGACCGTCCGCACCGGTCGGAACCGGCGCCGGGGAAAGGAGCTGAGCGATGTTCGACGCGTTCCCATACGACGAATGGAGCGAGGACATCGCCGAGTTCTGGACGTTCGGCGGCGAAGGCTCGACAGGCACCTGGATCCTGACGGCCCTCGGTGTCGCCGCGATGTTGATCGCGTTCTGGGGCTTCGTGGTTCTCGAGAATCGGAAGCTCACGCGCCAGGCGGACCGTCTGAAGGCATCCGGAGCGCTCGACCGACCTTCGACCGGCGCCTAGGAGGGAGGAACGATGGCAGGTAAGCAGATCGACTTCCCGCCGATGCAGAAGGAGGACTCGCGCGTCACGCCGTTCATGCTCGGGCTCTCGATCGTCTGCATCGTCGTCGTCGTGATCATTCTCTTGACGGATTTGGACGGGCCGTTCATCGGACCGTGGGGGTAGGTAGCCTGATCTAACAACGATGTCGAGGCTCTACCTCCGCTGCGCGATCTGCAGCAGGCAACAGGCTGACGGTTTGATCTCGGGTGCCGGATGGGGCCGACTGGAACTGCCCGCGGGCGCCGAGATCGAGCACCCCGGGCTCAAGGACTCGGCACTTCGCGCGTGCCCGACGTGCGTCAGCCGCCATCCGGACTGGCATGAGAGCCTGCTCTCCTCGCTCGGGCTCGACAGCTTCGGGCACGAGCGGGCACGGGCTCAGTAGAAACCCGGGGCTCCAGCCGCGCATCCGCTGATGCAGACGGTCGAAACAGCCACGATGATCGTCGACGACCACGACCAGGGAGGTCCTGATGAACATCCTCCTCGCGTACAACGACACTGACGTCTCGAATCGCGCACTCGAGCGCGCCGGCCAGCTCGCGCGCCTGTACGAGGCCAGGCTCGTCGTGACGAGCGTCACACCGGTCGTCGTGGGCCGAGCGCCGAGCATGGAGCCTGGGCCGGAGCTTCAGCGGGCAGACGAGCGCCTGCGCGAACTCGGGATCGAGGCGGAGCTGGTCGAGGCGCTCGGCGACATTCCCTCCGCGATCGTCGCGGTCGCCGAGGCCCACAGCGTCGGGCTCATTGTCATAGGCACGCGCGAGCCGAGCCAGGTCGAGCGCATGCTCGGGCATTCCGTGAGCGAGTCCGTCCAGCGGATGGTGCACTGCGACGTGCTGATCGTGCATTGACGGCGGGTCAGGCCCAACTGGCCTGACCGCTCAGAACAGCCCGACCGTCTCGCCCGATTCGTCGATGTCTATCGCGAAGGCAGCCGGCGTCTTCCCGAGCCCGGGCATCGTCATCATCTCGCCGCACAGAGCGACGATCCAACCCGCCCCTGTGTAAGGACGCAGGTCGCGCACCGTGACGGTGAAGCCGGTGGGCGCGTTCTTGAGCGCGGGATCGTGCGAGAGCGAGAGGTGCGTCTTGGCCATGCAGATCGGAAGCCGCGCGAGATCGGTCTCGGCCCACGCCGCGGCTTTCTTCTTCGCCGGTGGGAGAAGCTCGACTCCATCGGCGCCATAGACCCTCGTCGCGATCAGGCGGATCTTCTCCTCGATCGGTGCCTCTAGCGAGTAGGCGTAGTCGAACGTGTTGGGCTCGTCCGCGGCCGCGACGACAGCCTCCGCGAGCGCGGTCGCGCCCGCGCCGCCGGTCTCGAACGCAGTGTTGATCTCGGCTGCGAAGGCGCCGTGCTCGAGAGCGAGCTTGCGCGCGAGCTCGAGCTCCTCCTGGGTATCAGCCGGGAACTTGTTGACGCCGACCACCGCCTGCAGGCCGAACCCGTTGATGATCCCGATGTGGCGCGCGAGGTTCTGCGCGCCCGTCTCGATCGCCTCGAGGCCGCCGTCCGGCTGGCCTGCGTGATGCTTCAGCGCCTTGATGCTCGCGACGAGCACGACTGCGCTCGGCCGTAGCTCGCCGATCCGGCATGTGATGTCGAAGAACTTCTCCATTCCCATGTCCGAGGCGAACCCGGACTCCGTGATGACGTATTCGCCGAGCTTGAGCCCGACGCGGTCGGCGACGAGCGAGTTGTTGCCATGGGCGATATTCGCGAACGGGCCGCAGTGCACGAACGCGGGCTGACCCTCGAGCGTCTGCACGAGGTTCGGCTTGATCGCGTCCTTGAGCACGACCGCGAGCGCGCCTGCAGCCTTGATCTTCTCCGCGGTCACCGACTCGCCCTCGAACGTCTGGCCGACGGTGATCCGGCCGAGCCGCTCGCGGAGGTCGGCGAGGTCTCGCGCGACCGCGACGAGCCCCATGATCTCGCTCGCGGCCGTAATGTCGAAGCCGGTCTCGCGCGGCGAGCCGTGGGCTCGTCCGCCGAGGCCGGTGATCACCTGGCGCAGGTTGCGGTCGTTCATGTCGAGGCAGCGGCGCCACGAGATCGAGAGCGGGTCGAGGCCGACCTCGTTCCCGTGGTGGAGATGCGCATCGATCAGCGCCGCGAGCAGGTTGTTGGCGGCGGTGATCGCGTGCAGGTCACCGGTGAAGTGCAGGTTCAGGTCCTCCATGGGGACGACCTGCGCGTACCCGCCCCCCGCGGCGCCGCCCTTCACGCCGAAGACCGGGCCGAGCGATGCCTCGCGGAGGCAGAGAACGGGCGTCCGGCCGATGGCCCCCATGCCCTGCGTGAGCGAAACCGAGGTCGTCGTCTTCCCTTCGCCGGCGGGCGTCGGGGTGATCGCGGTGACGTTGATCAGCTTCGCGTCCGGCCGGCCGGCGAGCCGCTCGATGACGGACAGGTCGACCTTCGCCTTGTAGCGCCCGTACGGCTCGATCTCCTCGGTGAGGAGCCCGACGTCGGCGGCGACCTCGAGGATGGGGCGTAGCGTCGCGTCCTGCGCGATCTCGAGAGATGAGGGCATCACGGTGGCCATGTCGTCAAAACCTAGTGGCTGACAGCAGCCGCGGCCAACTCGGAGACGAGCGTATCCGTGTGGAAGCGCTCGAGCGCAAACGGGGCGATCAGCGCGGGTGTCTCTCCGCTCGCGACGAGCTCCGCAAGCGTGACGCCGACGATCGGCGCGGCCTTGAACCCATACGTGCCCCAGCCCGTCGAGACGTGGAAGTTGTCGATCTCCGTCTTTCCGAGGATCGGGCTGTAGTCTGGGGAGAGATCGCACAGGCCCGTCCACGTGCGAAGCACCTTCGTCCGCTCGAGCTGCGGGAAGAGCTCGATCGCGTGCGCGGCCGAGTACTCGAGGAAGGAGAGCGTTCCCGTGCCCTTGTAGGTCGTGTAGGGCTCGATCTCCGCGCCGATGAGGAACTCGCCGCGATCCGTCTGCGAGATGTACACGTGGAGCTGCGAGGAGACGATGACCACGTCGAGGAACGGCTTGACGGGCTCGGTCACGAACGCCTGGAGGATGTGCGTCGTGATCGGGAGGCGCAGGCCGGCGAACCCGGCGATGAGTGACGACCAGCCTGCGGTGGTGCTGACGACCTGCCCGCACTCAACCCGGCCGCGGGAGGTCTCGACGGCAGTGATCCGGTTTCCTTGGCGCTGGAACCCGACGACCTCGGTGTTCTGGTGGATGTCCACACCGCGACGATCGGCCGCACGGGCAAAGCCCCACACCACCGCGTCGTGCCGGATGATCCCGCCGGGCGGGTGGTACAGCGCGCCGACGATCGGATACGCGGGGCGGTCGGAGAGGTCGAGCTGGGGACAGAGCTCACGGATCCGATCAACCCCGACCACACTGGAGTTGACTCCGAGCAGCTTGTTCACCTCGGCGCGCTCCTGCATGGTGATCATCGCCCGGTCCGAGTGTGCGAGGGTCAGGTGGCCGTGCTGCGAGAACATGAGATTGAAGTCGAGCTCGGCGGACAGACGTTCGTACAGCCTCACGCTCTCGCCGTAGAAGGCCGCGCCCTCGGGCGTCCGGTAGTTCGAGCGAATGATCGTCGTGTTGCGACCCGATGCGCCCGAGCCGATGTAGGACTTCTCGAGGATGCAGACGTCGTTGATCCCGTGGCGCCTCGCGAGGTAGTACGCGGTCGCGAGCCCGTGCGAGCCGCCGCCGATGACGACGACGTCGTAGCGGCGCTTGAGCTCGCCGCGGGGCCGCCACATCCGCTTCGGGAAGAAGATCTCCTTCACGCTGCCCGTCCCTCGCCGGAAGGGGTCTGACCCGTGGGGTCAGACCCCGGGTCGGTGGCGGAAGGGGTCTGACCCGTGGGGTCAGACCCCGGGTCGGTGGCCGGAGGGGTCAGACCCCACGGGTCTGACCCCGTGTTCTCCAACCCCGCAATCGCGTCCACGACGGCTTCAGCGACGTAGTGGCCGAGCTCCTGCTGGACGTAGACCTCGAACCAGCCGGCCTCGCCGCGCCGCACGATGGCCGTCACGTGGGCGAACGGCCCCGCGGTGGGGAGGCGCCCGAGATCGAGATCGGTCAACCGACGCATGACCTGCTCGCTCGCGATCGCCATCCCGGCCAGGGCTCCCGTCGCGTCGTAGGCGAGCACCCCTCTGGCCCGGAGCTGCTCCGCGACGTCTGCTGGATCGTCGTCGGTGAAGACGAAGCCACGGCGAGGCGAAAGTCGCACGAGCTCCTCGCCGGCGGCAGGAGCGACGACATCGCCGTCGCCGCGGATCTCCACGACACCCCGGAGCGAGAGATCGCGAACGGCGGACGGATCGGCCCCGTCGAGCGCGCGCCGCAGCGGGGAGGTGGTCGTCCCCGGCTCGCAGCGCGTCGGAGAGAGAAAGGCGCGGCTCATCCGCGCATCCTCTCCCCGGCGGCGTCGAAAAAAGCGCCG
>DATFEK010000003.1:0-10115 GCA_035251305.1 Gaiellaceae bacterium
CTCGTGAACACGATGGTGTTCACGCACCTGCCTTCGAACCTCTTTCTAGCGCTGATTCCGTTGGCGCCGACGGAGGGGGCCGCGTTCGCGCTCCTATTCGCTCGCTACGCGCTGAGCCAGATGGACGTGCCGACGCGTCAGGCGTACGTCGTGGGCGTCGTCGACCCGGAGGAGCGAACCGCGTCCGCCGCGTACACCAACACGGCGCGGTACGTGACGCGTCCGCTCGGCCCGCTCGTCGCAGCCCCGATCATGCAGGTCTCGCTCGGCGCGCCCTACGTGATCGCCGGCGTTCTGAAGAGCGTGTACGACCTCGCGCTCTACCGGGCGTTCAGGCGACGACCGCCGCGCTGGACGGCCTGAGAGGACTCGGCGGTCGCTGCGACGAGTCGAGCCCGGACGCGGTCGCCCTCGAGGAGCTCGAGCGACGATCCGTCGAGCCGATGGCCCGTCGCCGCCGCGAGAGCGGCGAGGAACGCGGCCTCCCTCTCCATGACCGCCTCCGAGCAGGCCATGCGGGTCGACGCGATCGGCCCGAAGCGCAAGCCGTCGTCACCGAGCTCGTAGCTTCCTGCGAGCCGGTTGCACCCTCCGGACCCCGACAGTCGCGAGCTCTCCCTGTCGAGCACGAGATAGGGCGCGCTCTCATGCTCGCCGATCTCCAGCGCGACACCTTCGAGCTCGGCGAGCGCCCAGTGCGTGCCGACGAGAGGAGGCTCGACACCGGGCTCCGACTCTGCCGCGAGCCTGCGAATGACGTCGCCACGCCGCACGCGGCCGGGCTGGACGACCCGTGCGTTCATCCCACGCAGGCGCAGGCTGCGGCCCTTCCGTGAGTTCACGAAGCGGATCGCGTCCGAGCCGAAGCGCGCCGTGAACTTCGCGCATCCCGTGTGCGGCACGTCGGTCACCTCGATGACCGCCGAGCCGAGCGCAAGTCGCGTTCCAGGGGGCAGGTTCTCCGGCCTCAGGTCGAGGTCGACATAGAGCTGGTCGCCCGCGAGTCCCCATCGTTCCCGGTCTGGCGCCAAGAGCGCGATCACGCGCGCGTTCATGAGTGTGAGCTGAGTGCTCGTGTCCGCGGCCCCGTCGCTGGTTCGGGCGTGCGAGCGCCAGCGGTCGCCGACCAGGCCCTGGTCGAGGTCGAGCTCCCCTTCCTCGAGAATCTCGCGCTCACCCTCCGCCGGTCGGCGAACGATCAGCTCGACGGTTCCCTCGGAAGCCGGCGCCTGCTCGATGTCCGGGAGGCCGGCCTCGAGCTCTGTTGCCGAAACGTGTACCTCGCTCGTCATTGCATGCACCTTACGCGTCGGCGCCGACACGGCCGCGGGGAGATCGAGCTGCGGCGTGGTGCAAATGAGTGCCACGGACGTCTCCGCGGCCATCGCTCCAACCCCGGAGAAGCAATCTGGCTCCTCGGAACCCTGTCCATGATCAATGGGTCCAGGAGTCGAGCGATGGCCAAATGGCCGTCGTCGAGATGCTCGCGCCGCCCGTCGAGCTAACGGGTCGGTGAAAGCACGCGCAGTCCACGCACGCGCCTGAAGTCCGCATGATCCCTCGTCGCGAGGCCGAACCCGTGAGTGAGTGCCGTCGCGGCAATCCAGAGATCGTGTGCGCCGATCCCCCGGCCTCTCCTACTGAGATCCGCCCAGACCTCGGCGTGAACGCGCGCAACGGTCTCCGTGATCGGTACGGGCTCGAAGCCGGCGAGTAGATGTTCGACGAATGCGCTCCTTCGTACCCGCAGCGAACGTGTCGCACGATGAACGCCGTGCAGCAACTCGCTGACCGTGATCACGCTGATGGCCCGATCCTCGTCGCCGATGAGGGTTTCGAGCGTGGTGCCGTTGTCAGTCCGCTCCCACTCGATCAGCAGACCCGTATCGATCAGGACGGCCAGGGACTCTCCGGAGCGGCGCCGGCCTCACGGCGGATCCGGCGGACCTCTTCCGCGAATCCGTCGTCTGCGGGCGGAGCGGTCGCAAGGAGGTCCCGAAAGCGATCGGCGGAGAGGAGGCGTGCTCGAGGCGTGGTAATCACTGCGACGGGTGCTCCGGCTCGAGTTACCTCGATCTCCTCGCCCTGGGCGACGCGGTTCAACACCTCGGAGAAGCGTCGTGCGACGTCTGTGGCGGTGAGACGAACCATGTCCTCAGAGTATCCGATAAATCTGATTCGCGTCAGGAAGCTCGGATTTCGATGAGCTCGATGCGATAGTCGTCCGGGTCGCGGACGAAGCAGATCCTCGATCCTCCCTCTCGCACCTGGTACGGCGGCCGCTCGGGCTCGATTCCATGCTTCGACGCAAGCGTGGCCAGAGTGCCGTCGAGGTCGTCCACGCCGATCGCGATGTGCCCGTAACCGGTGCCCAGCTCGTACGTCCGGCCGTCGTGGTTGTACGTCAGCTCGAGCACGTTCTTCTGGCCCCTGATGGAGAAGAAGTAGTTCGTCGCCTCGAGCTGCCCGTCGCGGACGATGTCCATGTCACGTGAGAACGTGAATCCGAGCGCCTCGTAGAACGCTCGGCTTCGTTCAGGGTCGGTGATCCGAACCATCGTGTGCAGGAAGCTCGCCATTCCACGAGCCTATCGAGAGATGCGACCGTGGGCGGCGAGGAGCTCGAGCACGGCGTCGTGGGGGAGCGCAGCGCCGACTCGGCCAAGGCGTCCGACCACCTCGGGCGCCGCCCAGAGAGCATTCAGGACCGACTCCTCGGTCGCGTCGACCGCGGCCTCGAAGACGTCGTTGAGGTCGGAGTCGGGCACCGTCGCGACCGGGGCGTTGCCGCGCGGACGACGGCCGGGTGGCGCGAAGGCGACGAAGATCTCACCGCTTCCATGGTGCGCGACGGAGCCGCAACGGGCGAGGCCGAGTCCCGCCCGACGCGCGATCCGCTCGAGCTGGTGGGGTGAGAGCGGTGCATCGACGGCGACGACTGCGATACAGCTCCCCACCTTCGCAGGGCGCGGCGCGGGCGGCTCGCCGAGGAGCTCTCCCACCGGGACGCCGTCCATGACGAGTCCGGGCGGAGGATAGAAGTTCGACTGGACGAGGACGCCGACTGCGCCGCCGATGGAGGGCGCGATGCGGCTCGCCGTGCCGATCCCGGCCTTGTAACCCTTCGTCATCATCCCGGTTCCGCCTCCGACCGCTCCCTCGGCGATGGTGCCTCCTGCCGCGTCGGCGACGGCGCGGCCCGCATCCTCGGACTCGACCTGGACGACCCGGCCCTCCGAGAGCCAGCTGTCGTCGCACTCGCCGACGACCGGGATGACGAAGTCCTCTGCGCCGACCCGGGGGTCCGCGTCGAGCGCCACCGAGATCGCGCTGTCGTAGACGCGCCCGACGGCGTGGGTCGACGTCAGGTAGACGGGCGTCTCGATCAGGCCCCACTCGGTGATCACCATCGAGCTCGTTAGCTCGCCCGCGCCGTTCAGGACGGCCATGCCCGCGGGGATGGGCGAGCCGTGCAGCGTCGCGAGCGGTGCAGGCACCACGGCCGTGACCCCGGTGCGGGCGACACCACGACCGACGGGCGGATCGGCCTCGTCGCGCCAGATCGTCACATGGCCCACGCTCACGCCCGCGACGTCCGTTATCGAGTTGGCCGCTCCCGCCTCGAACCGGCCGATGCGGAGACCGAGCTCTCGGAGCCGAGGGCCGCGCGGTTCAGGGGGGCTCACGTGCGCGAGCGTACAAACCTCCGCGATGCCGCGGCGTCCTTGCACTGGTACGCGCTTCGGCGGGGGGACATAATCGCCCAACCCATCGATCGGAGGGAGAACGTCCGTGAAGCCCGTGAAGCCCCTCGCAGTCGCAGCACTCGTCGTCCTCGCGCTCGCCGCCACTGCGGTCGCTACCGCGCAGTCGGGCGACGACGAGAAGGTCACCCTCACCGTCGGCGTGACCAACAACATCGGAAGCTTCAACCCGCTCGTCGGTGTGGAGGTGCCGGACTACGAGTTCTGGAACCTCCAGTACGCGACGCTGACCGACAAGGCCGCCGACGACTTCGCGACGATTCCCGGCCTCGCCGAGTCGTGGGAGGGATCGGAGGACGGGAAGACGTACACGTACACCCTGCGCGAGGGGCTCCGGTGGTCGGACGGCGAGCCGCTCACGGCGGACGACATCGTCTTCACCGTCAACCGGGGTCGCGAAGAGGAGTGGCTCAACCACAGCTCGACCGTCCAGAACCTGACCGCACGAGCGATCGACGAGCGAACGGTCGAGATCAAGAGCTCGGTGCCGGACCCGAAGCTGCCGACGATGGACGTCTACATCCTCCCCGAGCACATCTGGGGGAAGTTCGACGCCGATGCGATCACGAAGTACGCGGGCCGCGACGGCGTGGGCTCCGGGCCGTTCACGCTCACCGAGTTCCAGCGAGGGCAGTTCTGGCGCCTTGCGGCCAACGACAATTTCTGGGGGGGTCGACCCGAGCTCGACGAGGTCGTCTTCCGTCTCTTCAACAACAAGGACGCGATGGTCGCTGCCCTTCGTCAGGGCGAAGTCGACGCCATTCACGACGTTCCCAACCAGTCCTTCGCATCCGTCGAGTCGACGGAGGGAATCATCGCGCTCTCGGGCCAGCAGGGAGGGTTCGACGAGATCGCTCTCAACGGGGGTCGGCCCGAGAGCCACCGCGTCGAGGGGATCTCGAACGGCCACCCCGCTCTTTCCGACATCGAGTTCCGCAAGGCGATCCAACACGCGATCGACAAGGAGACGATCATCGACCGTGTCCTCGTGGGGCTCGGAACGCCTGCCACGACGATCAGCCCCTCGGCGAACCCGTCGTGGATCCCCGACATTCCGGTAGAGGAGCAGTTCACGTTCGACCTCGCGAAGGCGAACGAGATCCTCGACGCCGCCGGCTACGAGGACACGAACGGGAACGGCATTCGCGAGATGCCGGGCGGCGGGGACGACATCAACCTCGTCTACGCCGTGCGTACCGAGTCGCAGGTCGCCGCGCCGGTCGCGGAGTTCGTCTCTGGCTGGCTCGAGGAGGTCGGGATCGGAACGACGCTGAAGCCGATGAACGACGCGACGCTCATCGAGGTGATCGGCAAGGGCGAGTACGACCTCTTCCACTGGGGCTGGACGCCGTTCGTCGATCCGGACCCGATGCTCTCGTACTTCGTCTGCGACCAGCTGAGCTCCGATCCGGAGAATCCGACCGACTACTACAACGACGCGAACTGGTGCGATCCGCAGTACGACGCCGACTACAAGGCGCAGAACGTCGAGCTCGATCCGGCGAAGCGCCAGGAGATCGTGCATCGGATGCTGCAGCGGATGTACGACTCCGCCACCTACGCCGTCCTCTACTACGAGGGCGACCAGCAGGCGTATCGCACGGATCGCTTCGAGGGCTGGCTGAGGCAGCCGGCGGAGACCGGCCCGGTGCTCTTCTCCAACACGTCGCCCACATATGTCAACCTCACGTCTATCGGCGCCGGCAGCGGCAGCGGCGGAGGGACGTCCACCGCGGCGATCGTGGCGATCGTCGCGGTCGCGATCGCAGGCGCAGGGCTGATCCTCTACTTCGTCCGCCGGCGCTCGACCGCAGAGGAGCGCGAGTAGGGAACCCACTGGCGAGCGTCGCCGCGTCGGCCTCATGAGCTTCGGCTACGTCAGCCGGAAGATCCTGGCCGCGCTGGCGACGCTCGCATTCGTCGTCTGCTTCAACTTCTTCCTCTTCCGGGTCGTCGAGCCCGATCCCGTTGCCAATCTCTTCCGCGGCAGGAACCTGAGCCTCGAGCAACGGGAGGAGCTCCGGAGGGAGTTCGGGCTCGACGGCTCACGCCTCGAGCAGTTCGGGCGGTACGTCCAGCAGACCGCGCAGCTCAACCTGGGTCGCTCGTACGTCTCCAACGAGCCGGTGATGGCCGAGATCTGGGATCGCGCCTGGCCGACGATCGCGCTCGTGGGCGTTTCGACGCTCCTATCGACCGTCTTCGGAGTCGCGATCGGGATCGCGGCCGCCTGGAAACGCCGAACGAAGACCGACTACGGCTGGACGGGGTTCACGATGGCGACGTACTCGATGCCCGACTTCTGGCTCGGAATGCTCCTGCTCGTCTCGTTCGCGGTCTTACTCGACTGGTTCCCGGTCGGGGGCATCACCGACCCGGGGTCCGACGCAACCGGAATCGCCCTCGTTCTGGAGCAGGCGCATCACATGTTCCTGCCCGCGCTGACGCTCACGCTCGCGTACTTGGGCGAGTACGCGCTCGTCATGCGCTCCTCGCTTCTCGACACGATGCGCGAGGACTACCTCACGCTCGCGCGAGCGAAGGGGCTGCGCGATGCCGTCGTGAAGAACCGGCACGCGGTTCCGAACGCCCTACTTCCCGTCGTCACGCTCATCGCGATCAACTTCGGCTTCGTGCTCTCGGGCGCGATCGCCGTCGAGACGATCTTCTCCTGGCCCGGTCTCGGCCTGTTGACGTACGACGCGCTGCGCGCGCCCGACCTGCCGATGCTGCAGGGGTTGTTCCTCGTGTTCAGTGCGGCGGTGATCTTCATGAATCTCGTCGCCGACCTTCTCTACGGCTACCTCGACCCACGGGTCCGGACCACGTGAGCAACGCTCGTCTCCGGCTCGCGTTCGCCCTGGACAGCACGTGAGCACGATCGCGAGCGGCTCGCCGCGGCGGATCGCGTGGCGAAGACGGCGCCGCGCGCTCGCCAGCTCGTGGGCGGAGTACCGGCGGCACCTTCCCGGCATGATCGGCCTTTCGATTCTCGTTGCCGTCGTCGTGATGGCGCTTCTCGCGCCCGTGATCTCGAACGAGGACGAGCTCCGTGCGATCAACACCGTCGACAACCCCACCTGGGCGACGCCCTCGGAATTCCCACCGCTCGGCACCGACAGCTTCGGCAGGAGCGTGTGGGCGCAGTTCGTCTGGGGGGCACGCGTCAGTCTCCTCGTCGGGCTCGCCGCGACGGTGATCGCCATCGTCATCGGATCGGTGGTCGGGATCCTCGCCGGCTTCTACCGCGGAGTCGGCAGTGCGGTGCTCCTGCGCCTGACCGAATGGTTCCTCGTCATTCCCTTCCTGCCCCTCGCGATCGTGCTCGCCGCGATCCTCGGCCCGTCGGTCCAGAACATCATCCTCGTGATCGGGGTCACGTCCTGGCCGGGCACGGCCAGGGTCGTGCGCGCGCAGGTGCTGACGCTGAAGGAGCGTCTGTACGTCGAGCGCAGCCGAGCGCTCGGTGCGTCCAACCGGCACCTCATGGGACGCCACATCCTTCCGAACGTCTCCCCCATCATCCTCGCGAACCTGACGCTCACGGTCCCGATCGCGATCCTCTCCGAGACGACGCTCTCGTTCCTCGGGCTCGGCGACCCGACACGTGCGTCGTGGGGGAAGATGCTCGACGAGGCGTTCTCCGAAGGCGCGCTCACCCGTGAGGCATGGTGGTACTTCCTCCCGCCCGGGCTCGGGATCATGGCGGTCGTCCTCGCGTTCACCCTGATCGGCAGCGCGCTCGAGGAGATCCTCGATCCACGCCTCCGCGAGCGGCGTCGCTGAGATGGCCGACCCGCTCCTCGCGGTTCGCGACCTCCACGTGACCTACCGCGCGGAGGCGGGCGACGTTCCGGCCGTGCGAGGAGTCTCGTTCGACCTCGCTCCCGGCGAGACCCTCGGGCTCGCAGGGGAGTCTGGCTGCGGGAAGTCGACGATCGCGGGGGCGCTCCTGCGCGTTCTCCCGCGGGGTACGGAGGTGACCGGTGAGGTTCTGCTGGACGGGGAGGACATCCTCGAGATGAAGCCGGGTCGGCTTCGTGCCGTCCGCTGGACGGAGGTGTCGATCGTCTTCCAGGGCGCGCTCCATGCGCTGAACCCGGTGCAACGAGTCGGTTCGCAGGTTGCGGAGGCAATCGAGATCCACCACCCGGGCACCAACGCCACACCGCGAGTAGCCGAGCTGTTCGAGACCGTCGGTCTTCCCGCCAGACGGACATCGGAGTACCCCCACCAACTTTCAGGCGGCCAGCGCCAGCGCGTGCTGATTGCGCTCGCGCTGTCGTGCAATCCCCGCATCCTGATCGCCGACGAGCCGACGACCGCCCTCGACGTCATGGTGCAAGCGCAGGTGCTCGAGCTCCTCGAGCGTCTCCAGCGCGAGCTCGCGCTCTCGATGATCTTCATCACGCACGACCTCTCGATGCTTTCGCACGTGTGTCAGCGAACCGTCGTCATGTACGCGGGGCGCATCGTCGAGGAGGGTCCCGCGGACGAGGTCTTCGCTCGAGCGAGACACCCGTACACCGAAGCGCTCGCGGGCGCCTTTCCGCTGATCGGAGACCAGGCTTATCGGATGAACCCGTCCGGGCTTGCCGGCGACCCGCCCGATCCGCGCGCCCTTCCGTCGGGCTGCCCGTTCCACCCGCGCTGCGCGGTCGTTCAGCCCGAGTGCCCCGGGCTCGACGTCGAGCTGTGGCCGGCCGGGGACGGGCGCCGGGCCGCCTGCATTCACGTCCTCGACGCCACAGCTCGATGAGCGAGGTTCTCCTCCGGACGCGCGGTCTGCACGTCCGTTTCCCGGCCCGACACGGCGAGACCGCTCGCGCGGTGGACGGCGTCGACCTCGAGGTCCGGCGCGGCGGGGTGCTCGCACTCGTGGGCGAGTCCGGATGCGGGAAGACCACGTTGGCGCGCACGATCATGGGGCTCGAGCGCCCGGCCGAAGGAGAGGTCGTCTTCGAAGGTGAGCCGTTGCGGTACGACGGCCGCTTCCTGCGCAGATACCGCGGGAAGGTGCAGATGGTCTTCCAGGACCCGATGGGGTCGCTGAATCCCCGGCAGACCGTCTACGAGGCCGTGGCGGAGGGTCTGCGGATCCAGAAGCTTCCGGGCGACGAGACGGTTCGAGTCTCCGAGGCGCTCGCGCGTGCCGGACTCCGTCCGCCCGAGCGCTTCGTCCAGCTCTACCCGTACGAGCTCTCGGGCGGCCAGCGCCAGCGGGTCGTGATCGCGGGTGCGATGGTGCTCGGTCCCTCGCTCCTCGTTGCGGACGAGCCCGTCTCGAGCCTGGACGCTTCGGTTCGCGGCGAGATCCTGAAGCTGATGCTCGAGCTCGTGCGCGACGCCGGGGTCACGATCCTCGTCGTCACGCACGATCTGGGCCTCGCATGGAACATCGCGGACCGGATCGCCGTGATGTACCTCGGCCGGATCGTCGAGGAGGGTCCTACCGAGGAGCTTCTCTCGAGCCCACGCCACCCGTACACGCGCGCCCTCCTTTCGGTCGTGCCCGAAGCGCAGGAGATGGAGCAGCAGATCCTGCAGGGCGAAGCACCCGACCCGACCAGGATCCCCCCGGGCTGTCGATTCCATCCGCGGTGCCCTCTGGTCGCCTCGGGGGAGGCAGCACGGCTCGGGATCGAGGAGCGGTGCCGCTCCGAGGACCTCGCCCTACGAGACGTGGGCCACGAGCACGGCGCCGCGTGCTACGCCGTGTCGGCGTGACGACCGAGAACGCCGAACGTCAATCGGCGTAGGCGTTCCCGGCGACGCGCATCGCGTTCGTCGGCCAAGCGATAACGCTCGCGCATCCGCGCGAAGAGCTCCTCGAGCTCGCGTCGCTCGGCCTCGTACTCGGCCCAGTACTCTTTGTCAGGCTTCTTCGCCATCGTCCTCTCCGCTGGCTTCCTGAGCGATTCGAGCGATGTTCGCCTCGAGGCGCATGAGCAGAACGATCAGCCCGTTGACTTCCGCTCGGGTCAGCAGTGGTTCACGTCTCCTGAGCACCAGTTGCATGATGCCGCCCTCCCCCGCCTCCCGGCAAGTGGCCTGACGAGCCGCGGCTACTGCAGTCGCCGCGGGATCGTCCGCTCGAAGCGGCGCTCGATGTGCCCGATCCCGTCGGCACCGTGCTCGGTCGCGACGACCTGGACCACGACGTGGTACGCGTCCGTCCTCGACCGTAGCTCCAGGTGGGCCTCGGTTGCGACAGTGGTTTCCGGCCATTCGATGCGGTAGCGGGACGCCGCGCGCGCCCACGCGCGACCCGGGTTGTTCGCGGCGACCCCGACGACGCCGTCGTAGCGCTCGGTCACCTTCGCGTCGAACGGCGCGTCGTACGTCGATCCG
>DATFEK010000008.1:0-6618 GCA_035251305.1 Gaiellaceae bacterium
CTGCACGGGCGAAGTCCCCGAACGCCTGCGAGGACGTCGGCGCCCAGTTGGCGGAGAGCCCACCGTTCGCCCACGAGGGCGTTCCGTACAGGGTGAGGACGACCTCGATCCCGTGCCGACGGAGCCCGCGCAGAACTGCGTCGGTCTTCCGCCAGTCGTAGCCGCGATCGCGAGGATCGCGCGGCGTCACGGGCCTCGTCGCGGCCACGTCGTCCCAACGAACCGTGTATCGCACGACGTCGACCCCCAAGCGGTCCAGCTCCGCCAACCTGGAGTTGAGTTTCCCCGGACCGTGGTGAAGCCAAGCGTCGTCCTGCACTCCGTAGAGCGCGGCTGGCGCAGCGTGCACGGAGCTCGATCCACCGAGCAGGACGCTCGCGGCGAGTGCCGCGGAGAGGGCGAGTCGGGGCGTCAAGACCGTTCCCGTCGATGGCGCAGTGCGAGCGACACGAGTCCCGCAGCGGCGAGGACGACCACGAGGCTCACGAGGAGAACCACCGGCAGCGGCGGTTCCTCGAGTCCGGAGCTCCCGACCGCGATCGTCTCGGTGCTCCGCGCCTGTGCCTGTGCCAGACGACGCGACTCACCCGCCGAGGGGTCTACCGGAGTCCGCCGGGAGCGAAGCGCGCGCGCGATGTCGTCGCCTGCGCTCGTGTATGCCCGCAGGTCTTCGGGAAGCGCGTCGATCGCTGCGACGTAGCAGTGGTCGTCGTAGACGCCTTGGATGGCGCCATCCGACCAGTCGCGGAGAACCGCTCTTGCGCAGCCGCGCTCGGCCGTGTTCTGCTCGTACGGCGCACAACCCGTCAGGGCGACGAGCGTGGCCGCCGCGAAGGCCGCAACGTGCCTTGCCACCCGATTCATCGTCGATCGCGCCCCCTCGTCATTCCGGGCAACGTTCCCGTTCGTACTGAATGAGACCTGAGAGGCACGTAAGGGGTTTGTAAGTCCGGTCACAGTGATGAGCGGGAGCGAAGTCCTACGACCGTCTAGGATCGCCGCGATGGACCTCCGCGACACCCCGGAAGAGGCCGCCTTCCGGGCCGGGCTTCGCGCATGGCTCGAGGAGAATCTCCCAGATGAGCTCCAGGGCCACCGGGGGGGTGCGGCGCGCTTCGACGGGCAGGAGATGCGCGCCTGGAGTCGCGCGCTCTACGACGCAGGCTACGCCGGTCTCACCTGGCCCGAGGAGTACGGGGGCGGCGGCGCACCCTACACCCACCAGGCGATCTTCTTGGAGGAAATGGCTCGCGCCGAGGCCGCACCCCACATCGGCGTGATCGGCCTCGGGATGGCCGGGCCCACGATCATGGCCCACGGCACGGAGGAGCAGAAGGCGCGCTATCTCGCGCCCATCCTCTCTGCCGAGGAGATCTGGTGTCAGGGGTTCTCCGAACCGGGCGCGGGCTCCGATCTCGCGGGCGTCCGTACGAGCTCCCACCTGGACGACGGCGACTTCGTCGTCGACGGCCAGAAGGTGTGGTCGTCGTTCGCCCACCTCGCCGACTGGTGCATCCTCCTCACGCGCTCAGAGCCCGAGTCGACGCGGCACGCGGGCCTCACGTACTTGATCGTCGACATGCACGCGCCCGGGGTCGAGGTGCGTCCGCTCACGCAGATCACGGGTGAGGCCGAGTTCAACGAGATCTTCTTCACCGGCGTCCGCGTGCCGGTCGAGAACCTCCTCGGGGAGATCGGCGGCGGCTGGCAGGTCGCCATGACGACGCTCCTCCACGAGCGCGGGACGCTCGGCTTCGCGCTTCAGGCCGCGCTCGAGGTGCAGGTGCGGAAGCTGATGGCACTTGCGCGCGACCGTGGCGCCGACCCGCTCCAGCGCGACCGCATCGCCCGCGAGTGGACCGAGATGCAGGCGCTCCGCTTCACGAACTACCGCGCGCTCTCGGCGCTGATGAAGACGGGAATGCCCGGCCCCGAAGGCTCGATCTCGAAGCTCGTGTGGTCGGAGGCGAACCAGCGCGTCACGAAGCTCGCGCTCGAGCTGCTCGGGCCGGACGCCGCTCTGGGCGAGGACAACGCGCCGTACGGCGGGTACTGGCAGTACCAGCAGCTCCGCAGCCGTGGAAACACCATCGAGGCGGGGACGTCGGAAGTCCTCCGCAGCATCGTCGCCGAGCGCGTCCTCGGCCTCCCCAAGTCGCGCTAGTGGTCTAACCATGGACTTCACGTTCACACCGGAGCAGGACGCGCTTCGCGAGCAGGCCCGCGAGTTCCTCGTCGCGAACCCGGAACCGTCCTGGGCGCAGCTCGCAGAGCTCGGCTGGACGGGCGTGTCGGTAGCGGAGGAGGACGGTGGCGCGGGGCTCACGTTCGTGGAGGAAGCCGTGCTCTTCGAGGAGCTCGGACGGGTGCTCTACCACGGGCCCTACTTCTCGACCGTTGCATTGACGCTTCCCGCGCTGCCGGCCGAGCTCCGCGCCGAGGTGGCAGCCGGCGAGGCCAGCTGGACGCTCGCGCTCGGACCGCTCGTGCCGGATCTCGACACGGCCGAGAGGGTCGCGATCGTCGGCGGCGACGGCATCTACGAGCTCGAACGGGCCGAGCGCGAGATCCTCGCCACCACCGACGCCACGCGTCCCCTCGGAGTCGTCCGCGGCGGCGACCCCGGGCTGAGGCTCGCCGACGCGAGCGTCCTCACGGAGATCGAGTCGCGCTCGCTCACCGCACTCGCCCTCGAGGGGTGCGGCATCGCGCGCCGAGCCCTCGAATACGCAATCGAGCACGCCTCGACGCGCGAGCAGTTCGGCAAGAAGATCGGCGTCTACCAGGCGGTCGCTCATCCGCTGGCCGACGCGTACACGCGTCTCGAGCTGTCGCGCTCGCTCGCGCTCTGGGCGGCGTGGTGCGTGGCTTCCGACGACGAGCAGGCGTCGCTCGCCGCCGCAGCAGCGAAGTCCCATGCCGGAGAGAGCGCCGTCGCCGTCTGCGAGACGGCGATCCAGGTGCTCGGCGGCATCGGCTTCACCTGGGAGCACGACCTGCACAGGCTGTACAAGCGCGCGCTCGGGATCGAGAGCCTCGGAACATCGGGCACCAGGCTCCGGGCCGAGGTTGCCGCAGCGCTGCTCGACACTCCCAAGGTGCCTGGCTCGAGGGCACCGGTCGCCGCAACACAAGGAGGCTAAGTGCTCCCTCCCATACATACGCCCAAATCTCGCGCGGCTGCGAACGCTTCGCATGCCGTCGTCCTCAGTCGCGCCAATATTGACCAATATTGGCGCTCCTTGCGTCCTAGGCCTGCTCGGTTCTCGCCGGCGAGCCACGACCGTATGCATGGGAGGGAGCACCGGTGGACGGTTTGATGATGGACTACCAGCTGAACGTGCCGGCAATCCTTCGCCGAGCCGATGATCTCTACGGCGACCGCGAGATCGCGAGCCGCCTGCCCGACAAGAGCTGGCACCGCTACACGTACGCGGACTGCGTGTCGCGCACGAAGCGGCTCGTGACCGCGCTACGGAAGCTCGGGCTCGTGGACGGCGACCGGGTGGGAACGTTCATGTGGAACCACTCGCAGCACCTGGAGGTGTACATCGGCGCGCCGGTCGGCGGGTTCGTGACGCATACGCTGAACCTCCGCCTCCACCCGGACGACAACACGTACATCGCGACACACGCCGGCGACCGGGCGCTCGTGGTCGACAAGGTCCTCTGGCCGCTGGCCGAGCAGTTCGTGGGCCGCTGCGATTTCGAGCACGTGATCGCCGTGGGTGACGGTCCGGCCCCGGAGGGCACGGTCGACTACGAGGAGCTCCTCGCCGACGCCGACGAGTCCGCGTTCGCGTATCGGGATCTCCCCGAGCGATCGGCGGCGGCGATGTGCTACACGAGCGGCACGACAGGGCGGCCGAAGGGCGTCCTCTACTCGCATCGGGCGATCGCGATCCACGCGCTCACGGTCATCGGCTGTCTCGGGATGTACGCCGACGACGTCTGCCTTCCGGTGGTCCCGATGTTCCACGCGAACGCCTGGTGCTTCCCGTTCTCGTGCACGATGACCGGCGTCAAGCAGGTCTTCCCGGGACCGCACCTCGATCCCACGAGCCTCCTCGAGGACCTCCAGCAGGAGAAGGTCACGATCACCGCCGGTGTGCCGACGATCTGGATGGGGATCCTGCAGACGCTCGACTCCGATCCCGGCGCATGGGATCTCTCCACGATCCGCACGATGACGGTCGGCGGTGCGGCGCCGCCGCGCGCGATGATCGAGGCGTTTCAGGAGCGGCACGGCCTGCACATCACCCACGGCTGGGGGATGACCGAGATGAGCCCCGTCGGAACGCTCTCGGGCACTCCCGGTCAAGAGGCCGGCCTCGAGCCGCAGGAGGCGTACACCCGGCGTGCGATGCAGGGGCTCGCCATTCCGTTCGTCGACATCCGTGCGAGCGGCGCCGAGGGATTCGTGCCGTGGGACGGCCAGACGATGGGGGAACTCGAGGTGCGCGGGCCCTCGATCGCCTCCGCCTACTACGAGTCGGACGAGGGCGGCGACCGCTGGACGGACGACGGCTGGTTCAAGACGGGAGACGTGGTCACGATTCATCCCGACGGCTTCGTCGAGGTGCAGGACCGCGCAAAGGATCTCTGCAAATCGGGCGGCGAATGGATTTCGACGGTCGCGCTCGAAAACGCGCTCATGGGACATCCGGCGGTCGCCGAGGCCGCGGTCATCGCCGTTCCCGACGACAAGTGGTCCGAGAGGCCGCTCGCGGTCGTCGTGCTCCGAGAAGGCGCAACCGCGACGGACGACGAGCTTCGCGAGTTCATCGCGCCGAACTTCGCCAAGTGGTGCTTACCGGACCACTTCGAGTACGTCGACGAGATCCCGAAGACAGCCGTGGGCAAGTTCCGCAAGACCGCGTTGCGCGAGCAGTTCGCGACGCAGCCCACGGAGGCGCCGTGACTGGGGTCAGACCCCACGGGTCTGACCCCAGGAAGAGAGGGCCATGGCTGAGTTCATCTTGACCGAGCAGGACGGCACAGTTGCCGTCGTCACGATCGACCATCCGCCGGTCAATGCCCTGTCGGCCCCGCTCCTCGAGGAGCTCGAGGCGGAGATCGAGCGGCTCGACGCCGACGACAGCGTGCGCGCGATCGTGCTCCGAGGCGCGGGCGAGCGCGCGTTCGTGGCCGGCGCGGACATCTCCGAGTTCCCCTCGCTCCGCGCGGCTGCCGACGAGTCGCACGAGGGAGGCTCGGCGCGCGGGATCCAGAAGCTCGGCCACCGGATGGATGCCGCACATACGCCGTTCGTCGCCGCGATCCACGGCTTCTGCCTCGGAGGAGGGCTCGAGCTCGCGATGTGCTGCGACATCAGGGTCGCAGCGGAGGGCGCGCAGCTCGGCCAGCCCGAGATCAAGCTCGGGCTCATTCCGGGAGGCGGCGGTACACAGCGGCTGCCCCGCCTCGTCGGGCTCGGGCGTGCTCAGCTCCTGAACATGACCGGGGACTTCATCGACGCGCAGACCGCGTACGAGTGGGGGCTCGTCGAGAAGGTGGTGCCCCTGGAGGAGCTGCTCGAGGCTGCGCTCGGCATTGCGCGGACGATCGCGGCCCGGTCGCCCGTCTCGATCGGCGTGCTGCGGGAGCTTGCGCGAACGACGCGCGACCTCCCGCTCGAGGAGAGTCTCCGCCGCGAGGCGGACGGCTTCCGCCGCTGCCTCGCGAGCGAGGACGGCGCCGAGGGTGTCGCCGCGTTCCTCGAGAAGCGCGAACCCCAGTTCACCGGCCGGTGAGGTCGGCCGCCACGACCGGGGTCAGACCCGTGGGGTCTGACCCCACGCCAGTCCAGGACGGGGTCAGACCCTACGGGTCTGACCCCACCGTCCGATGAGGGCGATCGTCCTCGAAGCCACCGGCGGGCCGGAGCAGCTCGTCGTCCAGGACGTGCCTGAACCGGACGTTGGTAGCGGTAGCGCGGTCGTCGACGTCCACGCGGCGGGGATCAACTTCGCGGACGTGTTGATCCGGCTCGGCCGCTACCCGCAGATGCCCGAGCTTCCCGTCGTCCTCGGGTCGGAGATCGCCGGCGAGCTCGAAGGGGAGCGCGTCATGGGCTTCGCCCGCAGTGAGGGCGGCGGCTACGCGGAGCGAGTCGCGCTCGACCGCCGTTGGCTCCTTCCGCTCCCGGCGAGCGCGAGCTTCGCAGAGGGCGCCGCGTTTCCGATGGCCTTTCTCACCGCATGGATTCCCCTGAGCGAGCTCGTGCGGATCGCGTTCGGCGCACGCGTCCTGATCACAGCTGCGGCCGGCGCGGTGGGAACCGCAGCGGTCCAGATCGTGCGGGCGCTCAACGGTCGTCCGATCGCCGCGGTAGGAAGCATCGAGAAGCTCGAGCTCCCGCGCTCTCTCGGCGCCGCAGAGGCGGTTACGTACGACGCGATCGCCGACCTCGAGCCCGTCGATGTCGTCTTCGACCTCGTCGGCGGGGACGTCTTCACGTCGTCACTGTCACTCCTAAAGCCGATGGGAACCGCGATAGCGGTCGGCTACGCGGGCGGCCTCTGGCAGGACGTGAGCCCGACCTGGCTCGTCGGGCGCAACATCGGCGTCCACGGCTTCTACCTCGGACGGCTCATCGGGCGAAACCCCGAGCTCGTG
>DATFEK010000009.1:0-8720 GCA_035251305.1 Gaiellaceae bacterium
GTCGAGCCGGGCCGAGAAGCCGTTGAGCACCTTCGCGTACCGGTACTCGGGGGCGATACGCGCTCCGGCGGCGGACAGGCGGGCCAGGAACTGCTCCTGCTGCGCCACGGCGGTGGCCGTCCACCCGCGCATCCCAGCCTCGGAGGCGCCGCCGCCCGCGACCTGCACGCGATCCGCAAGGGAGGGAGCCTCGAGCACGACGACGTACCGCTGCGCCGTCGAGACGGCGGCGCGCACCCCCAGCACGCCCTGCCATCCGGCCTCGTCGAGCGACGAGGCGGGCGGTTCCTGGGCACGCGCACCGGCCGTGAGCAGAAGGACGAGCACGGCCGCAGCCGTCAGGCCGACGTTACGCGAGAGACGCATATGCATCGAGCGCAAGGTAGCGAGGGTACGGAAGCGCCTCGACGTACCGCGCCTGAGAGGCGATCATCGCAGCGTTGTCGGTACACAGCTCGAGCGGCGCGAAACGGACGTTCGGAAGCGCGGCGCGAAGCTCGGAGTTCGCGGCGACGCCGCCGACGACCGCGACGCGGTCGAGGCCCGTCTGCGACACTGCGGCGTCGATGCGCTGCGCGAGCGCGCGCACGATTGCGCGCTGGTATGAAGCCGCGAGATCCGCCTTCCGGCGCTCGGTCTCCTCCTCGCCGAGATCGCGCACGGCGTACAACAGTGCCGTCTTGAGCCCGGAGAACGAGAAGTCGAGCCCGGGAACCCTGGCGACGGGAAACGCGAAAGAGTCCGGATTTCCGTCCCTCGCGATCCGGTCGATCTCGGCTCCCCCCGGGTAGCCCAGGCCGAGGAGGCGTGCGCCCTTGTCGAAGGCTTCGCCGGCTGCATCGTCGAGCGTCGTCCCCAGCCGCTCCGCGCGGCCGCGCTCGTACACGGCGAGGAGCAACGTGTGGCCTCCGCTCGCGAGCAGGCAGAGGAACGGTGGCTCGAGGGGATCGGGCTCGAGGTAGAGCGACGCGATGTGCCCCTCGAGGTGATCGACCGGTACGAGCGGAAGCCGGCGCGCCCAGGCGACGGCCTTGGCCGCGGACACCCCGACCAGCAACGCGCCGACGAGCCCCGGCCCCTGCGTGACAGCCACGCGCTCGACCTGGCCGAGCGCCACTCCGGCCGCGCGCAGCGCTTCGCGCACCACAGGAGCCACGAGGTCGAGGTGACGACGCGATGCGACCTCTGGCACGACCCCTCCGTACCGGGCGTGGAGATCCGCCTGCGACGAGACGAGAGACGAGAGCACGCAGCCGTCACTCGTCACGACCGCTGCCGCCGTCTCGTCGCACGACGTCTCGATCCCGAGAATCACGAAGCCTGCTCGGTCGAGGCCGGCTCGCGCCACATGATCAGCGCGTCCTCGCGATTGTCGGTGTAGTAGCCGCGGCGGACGCCTCGCGATTCGAATCCGAGCCGCTCGTAGAGCCGAATCGCCTCGAGGTTCGAGACGCGGACCTCGAGCGTGTACCCGCTTCGCGGATCGGTCGCCGTCATCTCGAAGAGCCGCTCCAGCAGAGTGGTCGCGATGCCGCGGCGACGGTAGTCCATGGCGACGGCGACGTTCATGACGTGCCAGGCGTCGACGTACCGAGAGACGAACGCGTAGCCGACCAGCTCCTCTTCCTCGGAGTACGCGCCGAGGGCGAGTGAGCTCGGCTTTCGGAGCTCGGCGACGAACATGGCGCGCGACCACGGCGTCGGATACGACGCTCGCTCGATCTCGTCGACCGAGTCGAGGTCGCGCGGCTCGATCCGGCGGAGCTCGATCTTCATCTCTGCATGACCTTCGCGTCCGGCGTACGGACGTAGATCGGCTGGATCTCCTCCGCGGAGCCGAACTCGTGCGCGAGCGCAGCGTGGAGGTGCGCGCGTGGGACGTGTAGAGGGTCGTCGTCGGCGGGCACGTGCGCACCCTTGCGCTCGATCGTCGCCCGGTAGCGAATGGCGCCGCTCCCGATGCACAGCGCGCCGTGCTCGAGCTCGAGGTCGTCGGGCGCGACAGCCCGCGGGCCGTCGACGAACACCTCCCGCCGGCGCGCGTCGATGATCGGGAACGCTCCGTCTCGCGCGGACGCGAGTGCGTCCAGCGTGGATACGCCTGCGGCAGGAACCTCGAGGGCGAGCGCGAGCCCTCGCGCGACCGCGAGTCCGATCCTCGTGCTCGTGAAGCTGCCGGGTCCGGTCCCCACGACGAGTGCGTCGACGTCGGCAGGCGCCGCGTCGACGCCGCGGAGAAGCGCATCGAGATCCTCGAGGACGGTACTCGGACTGGACGTTCGCTCGCCGAGGACCTCCCCGTCTCGAAGAACGGCGCTGGTCGCGACGTCCGTCGCGGTGTCGAAGGCGAGTACGAGCATTACTCGATGCCTTCTAGCAGCGCCGGCTCGGCCGCCGCGAGCCGGAGCCGGCGCCGGTCCTGCCCGGCGTGCTCGATCGAGACCTCGACGCGAGGAGCGGGAAGCGATCCACCGCCCCTCTCGGGCCATTCGACGAAGACGATCGCGTCGTCGAAGTACGGCTCGAGGTCGCCCCAGTCGGCCATGGCAACAGCATCGAAGCGAAAGAGGTCGAGATGCGAGACGTCGACGCGCCCGTGGTAGCGATGCCCGATCGTGAACGTCGGGCTCGTCACCGGCGCGACGACACCGAGCGCGCGGCAGGCGCCGCGGACGAAGGTCGTCTTCCCCGACCCCAGCTCTCCCGAGACGGTTACCACCTCGCCGATTTCGAGCCTCGCCGCCAGCTGCGCGGCGACCGCCTCGGTCTCCCCGGCCGAGGCGCTGGCGAGCGAGAGCAGACCGGGGTCAGACCTCACGGGGTCGGTCGGAGGGGCAGACCCCAGGGGGTCGGTCGGAGGGGCAGACCCCACGGGGGTCGGCTGGAGGGGTCAGACCCCACGGGGGGTCGGCTGGAGGGGTCAGACCCCACGGGGGGTCGGTCGGAGGGGTCAGACCCCACGGGTCTGACCCCATCTAGAAGAGGCCGAGCTGGACGGACTCGGGCTCCGGCTCGAAGGCCGGAGCCGCCGGCGCCGGTGCCGCGCGCTCGTCTCCGGCGACGCGTTCGAGCAGCGCGGGGATGCGCGAGAAGTCCTCCTCGAGCACCTTGAGCATCGACGGCGTGTAGAGCGCTGCGGCCGGGTGATAGAGCGGAAACAGCTGCACGGTCCGGGCTCCGAGCGTGACCTCCTGCTCGTGTCCGTGGACGCGCGTGATCCCGGCCGGGCGGCCCGAGAGGAGCTTCGTCGCGAAGTTTCCGAGCGTGGCGACGAGCTTCGGCTCGATCAGCTCGATCTGCCGGAAGAGGTGCGGCTCGCACGCCGCGATCTCCTCGGGGAGCGGATCTCTGTTGCCGGGAGGCCTGCAGTTGTGCACGACGCCGCCGGAGGTAACGAAGTTGTGCGTCTCCTCGACGTCGAGGCAGAAGAACGTCTTGTCGCCGGGGTTTCGATCGGTGACGTCGGTCACCTCGACGTCGTCGTACATCACCAACGGCTCACGAGGATCCATCTTCGATGGGTCGTACGGAATCCGCTCAGCGACCTCGGGAACGAGCTTGTAGCGCATCACCGGCGGGACGTAAGGAGCGATTCGCTCAGCCAACGCCTTTGTCGTTGGAACGTCGAAGTAGAGCCGGTCTCGCGAGGACTTCGCCGGTAGCCCGAGATTCGCAAGCCCGCGGAGGAGGATCTGAAGGTCGCCGTCACCGAATCCGACCGTCGCAATCTCGGCCAACGGTTGTCGGCCTCCCGCACGAATGCGCGTGCAACCATCGTCCATGAACCAGACCGCAAGCATTCGTTCGTTGAGCTCGTATGCGATCCACTCGGGCACGCGTTTCTCGTTGCCATAGAACTCCCGTCGAAGCATTCCCAGCGCCCGATGAGCGAGCGTCCGGACATGGACAACCGGATACTCGGCAGCCCCACCCGCTACTGCCGCGACCGAAAGGGACTGAATCCTGGGCTCGAGCTCGGCGAGCGCGTTGGCCTTGTACATCGCGTACTCGGCCTGACGGTCCGAGTGAGCAAAGAACAGGTGAGCGCTCGCTCGATCGAGGTGACCGTCGCCGAGCACAGTGCCACACACCACATCGTGTGCAACGGTGCTCAACCCCTGTCCGGTTGCAATCCGGTGCGTCGGTCGGAGCTCCTCGACCGGAACGTAGCCACACTCGGTAAGGACAGGGTGGTCACCGGTCAGCTCGATCGCGACGCGCGACAGCCCGGCCTGCTTTGCAGACCGATATGTGAGCTCGAACACGCGCCTTCCCCCGAGGGGCGTAGCGTGCCAACCAACGACGCGCCGCTCCACGAGACGACCCTCGGCATCCACCGACATGACCGTGCCCGAGTACCGCGAGGCGACCAAGCGACCGATGCGCTCCCAGGAACCGTCCCCGAGCTGCACTCGAGCCGTGTACTTCAGGCACTTCAGCACATTCGCAACGAAGACATCGGCGCGCGTCAGCCCGATCCCGCCGAGCAGCTTGTCGAGGAGCTTTCCCGCCTGCCCCACGAACGGCACCCCTTGCTGATCCTCGTGGAAGCCGGGCGCCTCGCCGACGAACATGAGGTCGGCGTTCGGGCTCCCGGAGCCGAAGACGACCTGCGTGCGTCCCTGCGCGAGTGCGCACTTCGTGCACGAGGCAGTCTGCTCCGCGTACTCCCGGAGCGCCGCGGCGCGCTCGACGGTGTCCATCGAGGGGCAGTCTACGCCGCCGCCCGGATGCGTCAGGGCTCGGCCTGTTGCGACGCCTCGGAACGACGCGCCACGATCATGAGAACCAGACCTCCGGCGATCAGAATGCCGCCGACGACGATGCCGGTCACCTGCTTGTAGCCGACGCCTCCGCCTTCTCCGATGCCCAGCGGGTCAGCGAGCGCGGAGACGGCGACGAGAGCGGCACCGATAGCCACGAGAGGCCATGTGAGACGCTTTCGATCCATCGTTTCCCCTTCCGGCCACGATCGTACCGCTGTCTCGGGGACCGGCGACGCGCTTCCGTCAGTGCCCGCAGCCGCAGGAGCCGCCACAACAGCCGCCCCCGCCGCCGGCCGGGCCCGCGAGGCTCGGCTTCGACACGGCACCGTGCACGGCGAAGCTGGAAAGCTGCTTCAGCACTTTCGCGGCACCGCACTCCGGGCACGTGACCGCCTGGTCGCTCGAGCGCACGAGCTCCTCGAAGTGGGACTCGCACTCCATGCAGGCGTACTCGTAGATCGGCACACGCCGAGTGTACTGTCGGAACCGTGGACCGGTGGAGCGTTCCGACCTTCGAGGGCCGCGTCGTCCGACTCGAGCCGCTGGCAGCCGAGCACGAAGAGGGACTCTGGCTCGCATCACGTGATCCCGCGACCTGGCGCTGGCTGAGCATCGTCCAGCCGCAGACGCGCGCCGAGTGGACCGAGTACACGAGGCAGGCGCTTGCGGCAGCAAACGCCGGCGCGGAGATCCCCTTGGTGACGCTTCGTCGCAGCGAGATCGTCGGCTCGACCCGGTTCCTCGCGCTCCGGCCGGAGCACGGCTCGGTCGAGATCGGCTGGACGTGGCTCCGCCCCGACGCGTGGGGAACGGGCGCCAACGTCGAGGCGAAGCTGCTCCAGATGCGGCACGCATTCGAGACCTGGGGCTGCCGCCGGGTCGAGTTCAAGACTGACGCGCTCAACGACCGGTCCTG
The DNA here is from genome assembly GCA_035251305.1 of Gaiellaceae bacterium. Taxonomy (GTDB): domain Bacteria; phylum Actinomycetota; class Thermoleophilia; order Gaiellales; family Gaiellaceae; genus GMQP-bins7. The sequence continues at coordinate 5,683 of DATFEK010000009.1, forward strand.
CCGAGCCCTCGAGGCACTCGGCGCGACGTTCGAGGGCATCCATCGCAAGCACATGCTCGTGCGCAACGGGGAGAACCGCGACAGCGCGTGGTACAGCGTCACCGACGACGACTGGCCCAGCGTGCGCGAGCGCCTCGAGGCGAGGCTTGCGGAGAAGGAGTAGCCGGGAGCTACACTGCGCCTGCCCGGTATCCGGCGACGGAACTGGAGCATGAGAGATGATCGAGTCAATACGAGTCATCGGCGCAAGTGGCCGCGTCGGGTCGACGGTGAGCGCTCGGCTCGCAGAGCGAGGCCTGGCCCTCGACTCCGACGATCCCGAGCTCGTCCTTCTCTGCGTCCCGGACCGGGTGATCGCAGAGGTCGCAGGCCAGCTGCAACTCGGCCCGTGGATCGCTCATGTCAGCGGAGCCACTCCCCTCACGGCGCTCGATCCGCACATCCGACGGTTCGGGCTGCACCCCTTGCAGTCGTTCTCGAAGGCCCGCGGCCCTGAGCAGCTCGACGGCGCCTGGGGCGCGGTCACCGCGGAGAGCGACGAAGCCCGTACGCAGGGCATCTGGCTCGCCGAGACTCTCGGCCTGTGTCCGTTCGAGCTCGACGACGCGAACCGGGCGGCCTACCACGCCGGCGCCGCCGTCGCATCCAACTACCTCGTGACGCTGAGGGCCGCCGCCGGCTCGTTGCTCGAGGCTGCGGGTGCGCCGCCCGAAGCGCTCGATCCGCTCATCCGCGGCGTCGTCGACAGCGGATTCGAGCTCACGGGGCCGATCGCGCGCGGCGACTGGGAGACCGTCGAGCGGCACCTGGGCGTGATCCGTGCTGAGCGGCCGGCGCTCGAGGCGCTCTACGTAGCGCTTGCACGTGCGACCGCACCACTCGCCGGTCGTACGCTGCCGGCCGGACTTCGTGGCTCAGAGCCACAAGGAGAACGTCGCCCCGGGATGGACGTCGTGCGCTCGATCGCGGAGGCGCGAGCCGCGCTCGCGGCGCGTGGACCCGGCTCGGTGGGACTCGTCCCGACCATGGGTGCGCTGCACGAGGGTCACCTGTCGCTCCTGCGCGCGGCACGAGCGGAGAACGAGACGGTGGTCATGAGCCTGTTCGTGAATCCGACTCAGTTCGGCGACGACGGCGACCTCGCGCGCTACCCGCGCGACGACGACCACGATCTCGCGCTCGCGGAGCAGGCAGGTGTGGACATCGTTTTTGCGCCTGACACGTCGGAGATGTATCCGCCGGAATTCCAGACCTGGGTCGAGGTGACCGAGCTCGGCTCGATCCTCGAGGGACGCTTCCGGCCCGGGCACTTCCGAGGGGTCGCCACCGTCGTCCTGAAGCTCTTCGAGATCGTTCGCCCTCGGCGCGCGTACTTCGGTCAGAAGGACGCGCAGCAGGCGGAGGTGATCCGGCGGATGATCCGTGACCTCGCGCTCGAGGTCGAGCTCCGAGTCCTCCCGACGGTTCGCGACGAAGACGGCCTCGCGCTCAGCTCGCGGAACGCGCTCCTCTCGCCACAGGAGCGCCAGCGCGCACTCGCGCTCTCGCGGGCGCTCGCCACCCGCGACCCCGACGCAGCGCTCGCGCAGCTCCGATCCTCGAACGGCCTCGAGATCGACTACGTCGAGGCCGCCGACTTCGACCCGCCCGTTCTCGCGGGCGCCGTGCGCGTCGGCTCCACCCGTCTGATCGACAATGTCGTCCTGGAAAAGGGGTCAGACCCCACGGGTCTGACCCCTTCGACCGAAGGAGCCCACACGTGAGCATTCGCCCCCAGGCACCGGTCCCTGCGACTCCGGCACCAGGAAAGCTCCCGATCACGGAGCTCGCCGAGATGAAGGCGCGCCGGCAGCCGATCGTCATGGTGACCGCGTACGACGCCCCCGGCGGCCGGCTTGCCGACCAGGCGGGTGTCGACCTGATACTCGTCGGCGACTCGGCCGCGATGACCGTCCTCGGGCACGACTCGACGGTGCCGGCGACGATCGAGGAGATGCTCATGTTGACGCGCGCCGTCACACGCGGAGCACGTCGCCCGCTCGTCATCGCGGACATGCCATTCGGCACCTTCCAGGTATCGGACGAGGAGGCCGTCCGCAACGCGATCCGCTTCGTGAAGGAGGCCGGAGCCGATGCCGTGAAGCTCGAAGGAGCTGGGCCGATGCTGTCCCGCGTGCAGGCGATCGTGAATGCCGGAATCCCGGTCATGGGTCACATCGGGCTGACACCGCAATCCGCGACGATGCTCGGCGGGTACAAGGCTCAGGGCCGCTCGGCCGAGAAGGCGCTCGCTCTGCTGGCCGACGCGCGCGCGCTCGAGGCGACCGGCTGCTTCTCTCTCGTCCTCGAGGCCGTCCCCGCGCCGGTCGCAGCTCGTATCACGAAAGAGATCTCGATCCCGACGATCGGCATCGGCGCCGGAGTCGACTGCGACGGGCAGGTGCTCGTGTGGCACGACCTCCTCGGGCTCTACGAAGGCCGAGCTGCGCGCTTCGTCAAGCGCTACGCCGAGATCGGGGACGCCATTCGCAAGGCCCTCGGCGCGTTCGCAGAGGACGTTCGCGGACGCCGCTTCCCGGAGGAGCAGCACACGTATGCGATGCCCGCCGACGAGCTCGCTCTCTTCGCGTCGGCCGCGTCAGAGCAGCGCGAACACGCCGACGATCGCGGCTAGCAGGGCCAGCCCTGCGCCCAGCGCGCCGAGAGTTCGTAGCGACGTCCACCCGTGGACGACGCGGACCCCGATCACGAGGAGCACGAGCGACCAGGCGGCGAAGCCGAGCTGGATCGCGAGCAGCGCCGTCTCTCCGGCGCCCTCGTCCGCCCCACCCCCTCTGAAGGCATCTCCGCCGTAGAGGGCGAGGCGCACCGGAAGCAGTACGACGAGCGAAAGTGCGAGCGGTACGAGGGCGAAGCCGACGATCTGCCTCTCGCGCCGGAAGCTCCCGAGGCTCCCCAAGAGGCGTGTGCCGAAGTAGAGCCCGAACCCGAGCAGGAAGTATCCGACGGCGCCGTAGATCCCTCCGGCGACGAATGCC
>DATFEK010000018.1:0-7213 GCA_035251305.1 Gaiellaceae bacterium
GTCGAGGGCAGCGGTACCATTCGCCTCCGCAACCCAGGGGCGTAGCTCAGTTGGTAGAGCGGCGGTCTCCAAAACCGTAGGTCGCAGGTTCGAGTCCTGTCGCCCCTGCTTCACCGAGCGAGCGCTGGGAATCTCGCGTGCGCTCGCCGGCCCGAGCTACAATGAGAACCCCGGGCGCGGTATCCCTTCCCCGGGGCCAGGCGCCCTTTTCTCCAAGCCGCGCCCGGGGTAGTTCCACTTTCGCGAACCGGCTTGCCGCAAATTGCGCGTTAGTCCGTACGCCGGGACTAACCGAGCCGTGCGCGAAGTCGTCTCAGCCTGCGAATCAGACCGGACGCGACGGTGAGAAGGGCGGCGTGCCCACCCTGGGGGAGGCGGTTGCCTAGCACGCCCGTAGCAGAGTTCCGCCGCGTCCGGTCTGATGGAACATAGCGCGCTCGACATCACAAGGTCGCAGTACGTGCGCCTTTGTCTTCGTCGCGCCCCTCATGCCGCGAGATGCGGTCGGATGAGTTCGTCGATCTGGCGGCCGGTTGCGCGTCCCTCGAGCCGGCCCACGACACGCCTGTCCTCCACCAACAGCAGCGCAGGGACCTCGGTGACGGCCAACCGCTCGACCAGCCCGGGATGGCGATCCGCGTCGACCTCGACGACTCGAAGCCGCTTCTTCTGCGTGACCTTCACCCAGGCGACGAGGCTCTCCATCCGTCTCGAATCGCCGCTCTGACGCCGTCCCACGAAGACGAGCGTCAGGGCGGGCGTGGGCGCGTCAGTTGTCCCACGCCGCGAGCTCATGTCTCGAGGATGCCCGGCCGGGCTCCTCTCGAAACTGGCGATCCCGGCGGCGCTGCCGCGCGTTTCGGAGCCATCGAGCCAGGGAATGTGGTTCGTGTCATCTACGAGGAGGAGTTCACCCGTGAACGAGAGCAGGACAGTCAAAGACGCGATGACGGCACATCCGAGCGCGATCGGAGCGGACGCCACAGCCGTCGAGGCCGCGAGAGTCATGTCGTCGGAGAACGTCGGCTCGTTGCCGGTAGTCGAAGGCGACGAGCTGCGCGGGATGGTGACCGATCGCGATCTCGTGCTTCATGTCCTCGCCAAGGGCCTCGACCCGAACAAGGTCGCCGTCTCAGAGGTGTGCAGCGAGGATCCCTTCGTCGCGACCCCCCAAGAGCCGCTTGACCAGGCGCTCCAGCGGATGGCCGTGCAGCAGGTCCGCCGATTGCCGGTCGTGTCGGACGGCCGGCTGGTCGGCATTCTCGCCCAGGCCGACGTCGCGCGGGAAGCTCACCCCGAGTCGACCGGCCGGATGGTCGAGAGCATCTCCGCGGAGGAATCCGATAGCTAGGACGACCGCAGAGCGAAGCGCTCGCGCCACGCCGCACACATGTTTTCAGGCGGTCGCGGATGCGTCTCGGGCGAGCGTGAGCGTGAGCCACTCTGCGCCCAGATCTCGGCGCTCGAGCTCGAAGCTGTCAACGAGCTTGGAGAGAACGCGGGCAAGACCCTCGTCGGCGCGACTCCCGTCGGCGAGAGGCCCCACCGACACGGCAACGCGATGATCCTCGGCCTCAACCTCGATCGAGACCTCGTCTCCGCCCACCGCGTCGAGGATGCTCAACAGTGCGAGCTGAAGGTCGTCCATGCGCTCGTACGGGAGATTCAGTCGACTTCCGACGCCCCCGATTACGAGCGTGGCGACACCGCGAAACCGTCGTTCGGACGGCATCGTGAGCACGATCTTCTCGGTCACTTCGGTGTCGACTCGTTCATCCATGACCTCTGCCCGCTGAGCGCGATTACCTAGACTCGTCCACGGTGAGCACCACAGGCGATTTTGACGTACAGCTCGTGCCCGTGCCAGAGGGCGCGTACGTCGTTCGCGTCATCGGCGATCTCGACATGGCGACCGCACCAATGCTCGAGGGACGCATCGCGTCTATCGAGTCCGCGTCCCGCCTCGTCATCGATCTCACGCAGTGCACGTTTCTCGACTCAGCGGCCGTGCGATTGCTCATTGCCATCGCACGAGATTCGGACACAGGCGGGACGCCACTCGCGCTGGTCGCCTCGGACCCCGGGATCCAACGCGTGCTCGAGATCTCCGCGGTCGGCGAGATTCTTCCCGTGCACACGACACTCGACGAGGCGCTCTAGGAACTCGAGTCCCCCGCTTCCGCGGCGAGCGCCTCCGACCGTGTCGCGTGGAGCGGGAAGATGCGGTCGAGGAGTGTAATCTCGAAGATCCTGCGGACGTCCGATCGCAGCCCCGCGATCCGCAGCACACCGCTTCGAGCGCGAAGCCGCTTCATCGCGTCCAGCAGGACACCGAGCGCCATCGAATCGATGAACGCGACCTCCGAGAAGTCGACGACGAGCACCTCCACGCCTGCCTCGATGGCCGCACCCAGACGCACCCGCAGCTCGGTGGCGGAATGAAGATCTGCATCGCCATGGAGTGCCAGTACGACCGTCCCCGAACGAGGATGCTCCTCGTCGATCCTGAAGTCGCTGTCGACCGAGGGAGTGATCACCGATCCACGCATGGTCGCACATCATGCGTACCCACTCTCTAGTGCGTCCAAACCACGCACCACCGTGCACTCGACGTAACCCTGAGCTCAGGGACGAAGAAGTCAGGCGTGGACGCCTCGCCGACCCGACCCTCTGCATCGGGTTCGAGAGCGAATGTGTGTAGCCCGTGCTCCCAGGCGATTCCGAGCTCGTCGTACGGGCGTGCGAGCTCCCGTTCGACCGGATGCGCGAACTCGTACGCCGCCATGGCAAGGACTGCCCTGACCGGCCCTGCGGCTGAACGGAAGGACGCGTATCCTCGTTCAGGTGTCGTCCTACGAGCTCGAGCGACTCGACGACGACGATTCCGGCGTCGTCCAGGTTCGCCTGACAGGAGAGCTCGACCTGACGAACGCCCGCGAGCTCGAGGAGCGCCTTGCCCAGATCGCTTCGCCGGATGTAGGGCTCGTCATCGACGTGAATCGTGTCGTGTTCGTCGACAGTGCGGCCTTGCACGTCTTCTTCAAGGTGGCTCGCCGCCAGCAGAGCGGAAAGCTCGTAGTGGTCCTGGAGCCGACGGCGCCGATCGCCAGGGCGATCGGGATCGTCGGCCTCGGCCAGGTCGCGGAGATCGTCGCTTTCGCCGACGAGCTGCCGTCGAGCGCGCCCAGGGCCTGACCTCTGCCCGGAGCCTCATGTTTTTCGCCCCCGCATAGCGGGTACTAGGCAGGCGTGCCGGCGAGTGTCGCCGGGTAGGGGCAGACAAAAAGGAGTGTGACATGGGAATCAGCCTCAGCATCTTCCTGATCGCGATCGGCGCGATTCTCGCGTGGGCCGTCAGCGCCGAGGTCTCCGGCATCGACGTGCAAGTCGCGGGAGTCATCCTCGTCGTCGTCGGGGTCATCGGTCTCCTCACTTCGCTCGTCTTCTGGTCGAGCTGGGGCGGCTTCGGAGGCCGTGAGACCGGAGGCGGAGCGAGTGGCCCGCAGACGACCATCGTGAAGGAAGACCGGACGTGAGCATCATCGGCTGGATCGTCCTGGGGCTCCTCGTCGGCGTGATCGCGAAGCGGCTCGTTCCCGGCAGCGAGAGCGTCGGCGTCATCCTGACGATGGTGCTCGGGATCGCGGGGGCGCTGCTCGGGGGCTTCCTCGCTACTGCCCTCGGCCTCGGCGATCCGATCGACGAGTTCTTCGACCTCAGCACCTGGGTCGCTGCGATCGTCGGGGCGATGGTGATCCTGTTGGCCTGGAACGCGCTTCGCGGCCGGCGGCTCGCCTGACGCGCGGAACAGGGCCGAGCATCGTTCGGCCCTGTTCGTGCTTTCCTCTCAAGGACAAGATGCACGGAGTTCACTTCGAACGCGATAACTCGGCGGCCGTCGTGCGAGCGACCGGCGAGCTCGACGCGTACGCCGCGCCGGACTTGGCTGCAACCCTGGGGGATCTCGCGGGCGAGCCGCGAGTCCTGGCCGATCTCGGCGCGGTGTCGTTCCTCGACTCGACAGCGCTCGGAGTTCTGGTCCGAGCTGTGCGCAAGCTCGACGCGAACGGTAGCGAGGTGCGAATCGTGCTCCCGACCGGCTCTGCACGGCGCATCTTCGAGATCACGACGCTCGATCGGGTCCTTCCTGTCGCGGCGACGCGGTCCGAAGCGCTCGCGGAGCTCGACCGCTAGAGCCTCGCGCAGCTGGTGAGTTACGCCGGTGCGATCGTCGGGAGGTACTTGGTCATTCGAAGCACCGTTCCCTGTCCGTCCGCGCCACGTGCCACCTCGAGCTCGTCGACGATCGCACGGATGATGGGCATCCCCATACCGCTCTCGATCGGGGCCGAGAACGGCTCGCGTACCGGCTCCGACTCGAGCGCGTCCGGACCGATGCCCTGATCCTCGACGATCATGTCGAGCCGGTCGCCGGTCACGACGAATACAACGGTGACCGTGCCCTCGTCGTCCTTGTAGGCGTGACGCACCGCATTGCCGCAGGCTTCGGTCACAGCGAGCTTGAGATCCGCGAGCATTTCATCTCCCATGGGCAGCTCGCGGGCAAGACCGGACAGCGCTAGCCGGGCGAGAAGCAGGTAATCCGCCTTGGCGGGGAACGTCAGTCGGACGGCGCCGTCACTCATCGCTTGCAGACACCTCCTCGAGCCTTCCACGCATCTTCGCGAGCGCTCGACGCAGGAGGCGCGAGACGTGCATCTGTGAGATTCCCACCTCCGCCGCGATCTGGGACTGCGTCATCTCGCGGAAGAATCGCAGCTCCACGATCTGGCGTTCGCGCTCGTCGAGAGCGCCGAGCCCAGCGGCGATGAGAGATCCTTCCTCCACTTCTTCGTACCCGGCATCGTGGGTGCCCAGCTTCTCGGCGAGGCTGTCGTCCCCGTCTTGCTCGAACGACGCGTGGAGCGAGCGGGTGCTGTACGCATTGGTGGAGTCGAGGGCGTCGATCACGTCTTCCTCGTCGACCCCCGCGACCTCTGCCAGCTCCGGGACAGTGGGCGAGCGACCGAGCTCGGTCGTGAGCTCGTCGAGGATGCGCGAGAGCTGGACGCTGAGCTCCTTCAGCCTGCGGGGGACGTGCATCGCCCACGACTTGTCGCGGAAGTGTCGCCTGATCTCGCCCACGATCGTCGGGACGGCGTAGCTCGCGAAGTCGACACCACGGTCGACGTCGAAGCGATCTACCGCCTTGATCAGCCCCACAGAGCCGACCTGCACGAGATCCTCGAGGGGTTCGCCGCGGCCTGCATAGCGCATGGCGAGTGCGCGGACGAGCGGCATGAACTGAACCAGCGCCTGCTCCCGTGCGAGGGGATCACCCTCGCGGTGATAGGTGATGAGGAGTTCCTCGGCTTTCCGATCCATGACCTGACTCATTGCGTCAGAAGAGGGCGGGGCTCACAGGGCCCCGTCCGCTCGAACGAGAGGAGACTAAGGGCTCGAGCAATCTCCCGTCAGTGCTTTCCAGGAACGAGCGCTTCCTCGCGCGTCTCGAACACGACGAATGCCTCACTGAGTAGCGTCCGGTCGAGGAGACGGCGGAGGCCGGGGTCTTTGCTCGCGACTGCAAGTCGCCCGCCTCGCTCCCGCAGGCGCCGGCCCGCTCGGAGTAGGACCCCGAGGAGGGCGGCGCACGTGCCGCGCTGGTCGCCCAGATCCACCACGAGGCTCGTGTTTCCCATGTCTATCGCGAGATCGATACACCGCGACACGCCCTCCGCCGTGTCGCCTTCTCCACATCTGATCAACACGGGGCCGTTCGGCGAGCCCGTCATGCCGTCGCGAAGCTCGATCACGCCAAGGATGTACCCCGTGCGAGTTCGGCCGAAACCGGCTCGCCGTCAGAGACGACTCGCCCTCCACGGTCACCGGCGAGCGCCAGTCTGGTCAGCGACGACCGCCCAGCGCCCGCTCGAGCTCCGCCTTCGTCATCTTCGAGCGCCCGCGGATGTTCCGGTCCTTCGCCTCTTCGTAGAGCTGGTCGCGCGTCCGGCCTCGTGGCGACTTGCGATGGCTCCGGATCCCGCCACGGCGACCGGACGAGATGTCGTCCCTGGATAGCCGCGACGAGGTCCTCGCCTCGCCGCTTCGCGCTCGCTCCTTGTTGACGGTGCGGGCCGCGACCTCCTCGGCCTCGTCCGTCGGCGACCCGCGCTCCTGCAACGAATCCTTGATGTGCTCGTACTGGCGTGCTCGCTTCGAACCTTTCTTCACTCCTCGCGGAGGCATTACGAGCTCCTTTCGAGTGGAGTTGCCGAGACGAGGTCCGCTTACCCAGACCTGCGCGTCCGGCAAACCCGCCAACGCGTTTCGACCAGCCTCGTACCGGGAACTACTCGCGCCAGAAGCGACGGAAGGAGAGACACATGTACATCGGCGGCGGCGTTCTCGCACTGATCGTCATCGTTCTGCTGCTCATCTGGCTGCTGTGAGCGAGGCGTCGGTCCTTGCTTCGGGCATGTCGTACTCGATGGTCACGCGCGTGCCCTTCTCATCATTACCGGGCACGATCTCGACCGACGACGTCAACGATCGCATCAGCTGAAGCCCGAAGCCACGGCCGGGTCTATCAGTGGGCGGAACCCATCGTCCGTTGTCCTCGACCGTGACGCGGATCTTCGAGTCCCCGAGCGTGGCGCAGACAAATAGGGGTCCGTCGGCTTTACTCACAGCGTGCTCGATCGCGTTTGCCGAGGCCTCCCACGCCGCCAGCACTAGGCTTTCAGACCCGGAGCGACTGAGCGACACACCCTGGGTCCACGTGCGAAGGGCGTCCCGAACGACGTGCAGCGCGTCGATCGTGGTCGGGAGCCGCAGCTCGAGCTGTTGCGGCGCCACCGGCAAGAGGCGGGCTGCGAGGAGCGCGATGTCGTCGGCGCGCGGAGCGTCGCCGACGACTCGGTCGAGGATGTGCTCGAGCAGGCGCTCGGGGTCCTTCGGCGCCTCGCGGATAGTGGCCAGGAGCGTCTGGAGCCCGTCGTCGATGGACTGGCCGCGCCGCTCGACGAGGCCGTCCGAGTAGAGGATGAGAACGCTTCCGTCCGGTAGTTCGGAGACCGCCTGCCGGTACTGCGGCCGCATCCCCGTTCCGAGCGGAAGGCCGCGGCCCTCCTCGAGGAGTTCGACCCGCCCGTCGGAATAGGCGACGACCGGCGGCGGATGGCCGGCAGACGAGAACCGGAAGACGCCGTTT
>DATFEK010000019.1:0-4185 GCA_035251305.1 Gaiellaceae bacterium
CCAGCGTCTTCGGTATGGACCTTCCCTGGTCAGAGGGGCAGGACGGGACAGGTCTACGGCTCCGCCCAAAGGTCGAGCGTCCGTAGGTCAATCTCTCGGCCCGCGCCTATCGGGGCTCGGCGCCGGTGCCTCGGCTAGAGATCGAGCGTCTGGAGGTTCAGCTCGCCGCGCCTGCGGTAGGCGGCCCTCGCGATCGCGAGATCCTGGATGGCGAGGCCGGTCGAGTCGAACAGTGTGATGTCGCGCGCGCTCCGACGACCATCCGCCTCGCCGACCAGCACAGCTCCGAGCTCGGTGACGTCCTCGCGTCGCACGACTCCAGAGTCCAGTCCTGCTGCGAGCTCTCCGCCGTGGCTCGCCTGCTCCCAGTCGTCGCAGAAGAGGTGGGCGCGGCCGAGCTCCTCGAGCGCGACCTCGGCCTTCCCGGGTCCGTCTGCGCCCATGAGCGAGACATGCTGGCCGGGTTCGAGCGAGCCCTCCGGATAGAGCACCTCGGAGCCAGGGGTCACCGTGAGCACGACCTCGCAGGCGAGCGCGTCGGCCGCGCTCGAAGCGACCGGCGCACCGAGCCGCTCGGCGACGAGCTGACGCCGGTTCTCGTCGACGTCCCAGACGATCGGGCGCGCGCCTCGTGCGATGAGCATCCGCACTGCCTCGGCGCCGTTGACCCCGCAGCCGACGACGGCATACGAGGAAGCCTCCGGCCGACATAGGGTGTCCGCGGCCAGCACGCCTGCGGCCGCGGTGCGGAGCGCGGTCACCGCTGCTGCGTCAAGGAGGGCAAGCAGGCGGCCGTCCTCGGAGTCGGACAAGACGACCAGGCCTGTCACCGTCGGCAGTCCGCGCGCGGGATTCCCGGGGAAGGACGTGACCCACTTGAGGAGCGCGTGTCCGCCTCCGATCGCCGGCATGGCGCGGAAATCGCCGGCCGGATAGTTGGTGACGTACAGCTTCGGCGGCATCGACCATTCGCCGCGCGCGTACGAGACGAATGCATCGCGCACTACGTCGTACGCCTCGTGCGGGCTCACTGCGGATTCGACGTCCCGCGCACTGAACACCGGCACGTCCACGCTCTACCTAGGAGCTCTTGACCGCCGAGATGAGCTTGAGAATCGACTCCTTGGCGTCGCCGAAGAGCATCGTCGTCTTCTGATCGAGGTAGAGCTCGTTGTCGATTCCCGCGAATCCGGGGTTCATCGACCGTTTCAGGACGACGATGCTCGCCGACTTGTCGACATCCAGGATCGGCATCCCGTAGATCGGGCTCGCCGGGTCGCTGCGCGCCGCCGGGTTCGTCACGTCGTTGGCGCCGATCACGAGCGCGACGTCGGTCTGCGGAAAGTCGGGATTGATCTCGTCCATCTCCGCAAGCTGCGTGTACGGGACGTTGGCCTCCGCGAGCAGGACGTTCATGTGTCCCGGCATGCGCCCGGCGACCGGGTGGATCGCGTATCTCACGTCCACGCCGCGTCCCTCGAGGATGTCCGCGAGCTGTCGAACGTCGTGCTGCGCCTGCGCCACCGCCATGCCGTAGCCCGGGACGACGATGACTTTGCGCGCGAACGAGAGCTGAACCGCGACGTCCTCGGCCGTCGTCGCCCGAACCGTGCGTCCGTCGTCTGAGCGTGCCGTACCGACCCCGACCTGCACCTGACCGAATGCGCCGAAGAGAACGTTCGCGACCGAGCGGTTCATGGCCTTCGCCATCAGAAGGGTCAGCAGCGTTCCTGCCGCGCCGACGAGCATCCCCGAGACGATGAGCACCGTCGAGTCGAGCACGAATCCCGTTGCGGAAGCCGCGAGCCCCGTGAACGCATTCAGGAGCGAGATCACGACCGGCATGTCCGCGCCGCCGATCGGGAGGACGAACATCACGCCGAAGACGAGTGCGAGGGCGACCAGCGCCCAGAGCACCCACTGGGCGTCCGCACCGGCGATCGCGGCGATGCCGAGGCCGGCGGCGCCCACCAGAACGAGCACGTTCACGACGTTCTGCGCCGGAAAGACGATGGGCCGCCCGCTCAGGAGCTCCTGCAACTTGGCGAAGGCGACGGCCGACCCTGCGAACGAGATCGAGCCGATCAGCGCAGACAGCACGATCGACGTGGTCTCGTCCGACGCCGGGCCTGCGGCGTTGTGCCACTCGGCGAGCGCGACGAGTGCGGCTGCACCCCCGCCGACCCCGTTGAAGATCGCCACCATCTGTGGCATCGCTGTCATGCGCACGTTGCGCGCCCCGACGATGCCCACGACGGTTCCGATCAGGCCGCCGACGGCGATCAGCGCCCAGTTGCCGATGCCGTCGAGCAGGAGGGTCGTCCCGATGGCGACGAGCATTCCCGCGCCTCCGACCCAGTTTCCCTTCCGTGCGTGCTTCGGGGACGAGAGAAAGCGCAGGGCGATCACGAAGCAGACGATCGTGACGAGGTAGAGCAGGCCGACGACGTCGGGATCGGAGATCACTCGGTCTTCTCCTGCTTCGGCTCCGGCCGACGCTTGAACATGCCGAGCATGCGATCGGTGACGAACCAGCCACCGACCACGTTCGCCGTCGCAAGGACCATCGCGATGAAGCCGGCAGTCTTCGTGAAGGTGTCGTCAGCCGTGCCGAGGACGATGATCGCGCCGACGATGACGATGCCGTGGATGAAGTTGGCGCCGGACATCAGCGGGGTGTGGAGCATCGTCGGCACCTTCGAGATGACCTCGAAGCCCAGAAACGCCGCCAGTACGAGAATCGTCAGCTCGATGACGAGCGGCAGATCCGTCATCCGGCACCGTCCGGGGCCGGGTTGCCGCGCAACACCCCTCGTAGCTCAGAGCCACAAGGGTCGTGCTCGATCGCCGAGGGAGCTCTCATACGGGGCCTCCTCCCGCTCGCGTGACGCACGCGCCGGCAGTGATCTCGTCCTCCCAGTCGAGGACGAGCTCGCCGTTCGGCGCGAGGTGTAGCAGGAGCGCGCCGACGTTGCGCGAGTAGAGCTGGCTCGCGTGGAACGCCATGAGCGAGGGCAGGTTCGTCGTCCCTATCACCGTGGTCGCGCCGTGCTCCACCACCTCGCCGGGAACGGTGAGCTCGCAGTTTCCACCCGTCTCGGCTGCGAGGTCGACGATCACCGACCCCGGCCGCATGCCCTCGACCGCGCTCGTCGGGATCAGCTTAGGGGCCGGACGCCCGGGGACGGCTGCAGTCGTGATCACGACGTCGAAGTCCGGAATTCGCTCTTGCAGCGCCGCCCGTTGTTGCGCTTGCTGCTCCGGTGTCAGCTCGCTCGCGTAGCCGCCTGCGGTCTCCTGCGTGCGGACGCCGAGGTCGAGGAAGGCTGCGCCGAGGCTCTCGACCTGCTCCTTGACCGCGGGCCGAACGTCGAACGCCGATACGACGGCGCCGAGCCGGCGCGCCGTTGCGATCGCCTGGAGCCCGGCGACACCTGCGCCGATCACGAGCGCGCGTACCGGAGCGATGGTTCCTGCCGCCGTCATCAGCATCGGGAACAGCCTCGGCACCCGGTCGGCCGCGAGCAGAACCGCCTTGTAGCCGGCGACCGTCGCCTGTGACGAGAGCGCGTCCATGGCCTGGGCGCGCGTGATGCGTGGAATCGACTCCATCGCGAACGCGACGATCTCCCGTTGGCGAAGCCGGGCGATCCCGTCCGTGTCGGTGAGCGGGTCGAGGAAGCCGATGAGGACCGTTCCCGGCTGCATGGCTGAGACATCCTCGGCCGATGGTCGCGCGACGCGTGTGACACAGCCTGCGCCAGAGGCGACTGCGTCGTCGATGTCGGCACCCGCAGCGACGTACTCTGAGTCGGGGAACCCGGCGCTCGTCCCCGCACCCCTTTCGACGGCTACCTCGAATCCCACGGCCGCGAGCTTGGAGACGGTCTCGGGAACGAGCGCCACACGACGCTCGCCGGGAGCGGTCTCCCTCGGAACTGCGACTCGCATGGCGGTCGGAAACTCTATGTAGGCGGCAGGACCGCCGCGGACTGAACTGCGAGATGCTCGATCGGAAACTGGCGCGCAGTCGTGGCCGCCAGTCGGCCCGCGTGTATTTCCGATCAGGCACCGATAGCGAGGCCCAGACGTCGAGCTTCGTCGTCGTACGCCGGATGACCTCTTCCGTGAACGCGCCCGTCCCGTGGTGGCCTCCGAGATCGGCCGTGCGAACGCCTTCGGCGA
>DATFEK010000027.1:0-5885 GCA_035251305.1 Gaiellaceae bacterium
TCGCGATCACGAGCCGCTGGATCTGCGATGTCCCCTCGTAGATCTGGAAGAGCTTGGCGTCGCGCATGAGCTTCTCGACCGGATACTCCTTGATGTAGCCGTAGCCACCGAACACCTGGACCGCGTCGATCGTCACCTTCATGGCCGTGTCCGCGGCGAACCGTTTCGCGAACGAGGACTGCAGCGTGGCGCGCGCTCCCTGGTCGTGCAACCACGCCGATTGCCAGACCAGCAATCGCGCCGCCTCGATCTCGGTCGCCATGTCCGCGATCAGGAAGTTGACGCCCTGGTGCATCGCGATCGGGACGTCGAAGGTGACACGCTCCTTCGCGTACTCGACCGCGTGCTCGTAAGCTGCCTGGGCGACACCGACCGCGCCGGCCGCGGTCCCAGGACGCGTGAAGTCGAGGGTCTTCATCGCGATCTTGAAGCCCTCGCCCTCCAGGCCCAGCCGGTTGGCCGCAGGAACGGCGACATCCGTGAGCGCGAACGCCGACGTGTCCGTCGCGCGCTGGCCCATCTTGTCGAGATGCTTCTCGATCTGTACACCGGGGGTGTCCATCGGGACGATGAAGGCGGAGATACCGCGATGACCTTCGCCCGGATCCGTCTTCGCGAAGACGACGGTCCATGCCGCATGGCCGGCATTGGTGATGAACGTCTTCGAGCCGTTCAGGACGTACTTGTCGCCTCTGCGCTCGGCCGTCGTCTTCATCCGTGCGACGTCCGAGCCGGCGTCCGGTTCGCTCAGGCCGAAGGAGCAGAGAATCGGTTCGTCGAGCAACGGCGGTAGCCATCGTTCCTTCTGCTCGTCGGTGCCGGCGATGATCACGGGCGCTGCACCGAGGCCGTTCGCGCCGATGGCCGTGCCGATGCCCGAGCAGCCCCAGTTCAGCTCCTCGCCCACGAGCATGCCGTCGAACGCGGGCAGCGCGGCGCCGCCGAGCGACTCGGGAACGTGGAGGTTCATGAGGCCCAGCTCGTGCGCCTTCCCGATCACATCGGCTGGATGCGTCGAGTGCTCGTCGTACGCCGCGGCTTTCGGCCGGATTTCCTTCTCGGCGAACTCACGTGCGAGCGCGCGCAACTCGCGCTGCTCGGGGGTGAGGGCGAACGAGACGCCGCCGGCGACACCGGTCTCGACCTGGGTCATTGTCTGCTCTCCTGCGTCGATTGACTAGTCAGTCAATGCAGTGTACGCGGCGACAAGGCGGCGGGTCAAGCGCGCGCCGGCGTTCTCGTAGGATGTGTCGCGGATGGCGACGACGACCGAGCTCCAGGCTCTCGATCCTCTCGACCTGCTCGCAATCGATGCGCTTCTCGACGACGAAGAGCGTGCGATTCGCGACACGGTGCGCCAGTTCGTACGCGAGAACGTCCTCCCAGAGATCGGCGACTGGTTCGAGCAAGGGATCCTGCCGCGCGAGCTGATGGGCGAGCTCGCGAAGCTCGGTCTGTACGGAATGCACCTGCACGGGTACGGGCTTCCCGGAGCGAGCGCAGTTGCCTACGGCCTGACCTGCCTCGAGCTCGAGGCGGGAGATGCGGGTGTACGGAGCGCTGTCTCGGTTCAGGGCTCGCTCGCCATGTTCGCGATCTGGCGCTGGGGCTCGGAGGAGCAGAAGGAACGCTGGCTTCCAGCGATGCACGCAGGCGAGATCATCGGCTGCTTCGGGTTGACGGAGCCCGATGCCGGGTCCGATCCCGGCTCGATGCGGACACATGCACGCCGCGACGGCTCGGACTGGGTCCTGAACGGCGCGAAGATGTGGATCACGAACGGCACCATCGCCGACATCGCGATCGTCTGGGCCCGCACCGACGAGGGCGCGATCCGCGGCTTCGTGGTCGAGAAGGGCATGCCCGGGTACTCGGCGCCCGAGATCCACAGGAAGCTCTCGCTCCGAGCGTCGGTGACGTCCGAGCTCGTCCTGCAGGACGTCCGAGTGCCCGACGAGAACGTCCTACCGGGCGCCAGCTCGCTTCGGGGGCCGCTTTCGTGTCTGAACGAGGCCCGCTTCGGGATCGTCTTCGGCTCTGTCGGCGCCGGCCGCGCGTGCTTCGAGTCCGCACTCGACTACGCGAAGGAGCGGATCGTCTTCGGGAAGCCGATCGCCGCCTACCAGCTCACGCAGGAGAAGCTCGCCGAGATGGCGCTCGAGCTCAACCGGGCGACGCTCGTGGCACTACACCTCGGCCGCATGAAGGACGCGGGCACCCTCCGTCCCGAGCACGTGAGCCTCGGAAAGATGGGGAACGTCCGCGGAGCTCTCGAAGTGGCCCGAACTGCGCGCACGATCCTCGGCGCCAACGGTGTGACGCTCGAGTACCCGGTGATCCGGCATGTGAACAATCTCGAGTCGGTGCTCACGTACGAGGGAACGCACGAGGTGCACACCCTCGTCGTCGGCGAGGCCCTCACAGGCGAGAACGCGTTCCGCTAGTCCTCGAGCACCGACGCGCGCAGCTCAGTCCTCGCCGTCCCAGTAGTCGAGGAGCGGGCCCGGCCGGCTCATCAGGATGCGCTCGCCCGCGACGCTCCGCGCCCCTACCTTGCCGCTGTCGGGGTACTCCACGAGGTCGGGAGCGAGCATCGAGGAGAGCATGAGCACTCGAATCGGCGCATCCGTCCGGTTCGACACCTGATGCGCCCCGGCCTTCCCCCGCGGGAAGACGACGACGTCGCCTTCGCGGAGCTCCTGCTCGCCGTCCGGCGAGCGGAGCGTCGGCTGACCGCGGACGACGATCAGCCACTCCTCGTTCGCGTGGTGCAGGTGATAGGGCCACAGGCGGTCTCCGGGCTCCAGCTCGTACAGGCTCCCGCCGAGCAGCTCGGCGCCGAGGCGAGCCCCCACCCAGCCGTCCTTGCTTCGCCAGCCCGAGCGGTCCTCGACGCGATCCCACTCGTCGCCTCGAAGGTTGAAGACGTCCACGGGCCGAGCCTACGCGCTGAGCCCGCGCAGGGCGACCTCGATCGCCGTCCGCTCGGCTCGCGCGACTTCCTCTTCCCCGTCGGGAAGCTGGCCGAGCACCCAGCCCGTGAGCACCTCCTCGAGCCCGCCGTAGAAGATCCAGCTCGCCAGACGAGCGTCGACTCCGCTCCGGAACGCTCCCGAGGCCTGACCCTCTTCGATCACGCGCTGGACGATGGCGAACGCCTCGCGGACCTCCTCGACCTGTCCCTGGAGCTGCTGGCTCCGCGCAACCTCGCGAACCATCACCGTCACGAGCGCGGGATCGTTACGCCAGGTACGCAGCAAGATCTTGGCGATTCCCTCGAGCTTCCTCGGGGCCGGCTCAGCGGTCGCTTCGACCTCGCGGAAGCGCCCGATGAGCTCGCCCCAGTTCTCGACGAAGATCGTGCGCAGGACGTCGTCCTTCGACGCGAAGTAGTGGTAGAGCAGGCCGTGCGCAACGCCGGCGTCGTGCGCGATGTCCCCGACGCGCGATCCGTGGTAGCCGTGCTCGGCGAACACGCGGATCGCAGCGTCGAGGATGAGCTTTCGCTTTTCTCTGTGAACGATTGAACGGTCAGTCAACGAGCGTGAGGATAGAGATACGCTCCGCGCGCGTGCAACCGCTCGCCGACATCGTCGTCGTCGACTTCACCCGCCTTCTCCCGGGGGCATACGCGAGCCGCGAGCTCCGGCGGCTCGGCGCGAGGGTCGTTCGGGTCGAGTCGCCGGACGGTGACCCGATGCGCTCGACAGCGCCCGCGTGGGACACCGCGCTTCGAGCCGGCACCGAGTCGGTCGTATGTGATCTCGCGACCGAGGTGGCGTTCGCGCAGGCGCTGTGCGCCCGGGCGGACGTCGTCCTCGAGGGCTTTCGGCCCGGCATCGCTGCCCGCATCGGAATCGGCCCCGACGACGTGCCCGACACGGCCGTCTACTGCTCGATCACCGGGTTCGGCACCCAGGGCCCGCACCGTGACCGTGCCGGCCACGACGTGAACTACCTCGGGTGGGCAGGCGTCCTCGAAGACACAGCGCCCGCGCTTCCGCCGGTCCAGGTCGCCGACCTCGCCGCCGGCGCACTCGGCGCAGTCACGGAGGTGCTCGCCGCCCTCCACGAGCGCAACCGGACCGGCAAGGGCAAGCGGATCGTCGTATCCATGACCCATCGCGCCCACGACCTCGTCGCACATCGAGTGGGGGGCGACCCGATACCCCGGATGCTCACAGGTGGCCTCGCCTCTTACCGGATCTACGCAACAGCCGACGAACGCTTCCTGACGGTCGGTGCGCTCGAGCCGAAGTTCTTCCGGCGTCTCTGCGAGCTCATCGGCCGGCCCGACCTCGCGGACCGACAGTACGACGAGGATCAGGAAGGGCTGGCGGGAGAGCTCTCGGCGATCTTCGCCACACGGTCGCTTGCGGACTGGCTTGCGCACCTCGGTGACGAGGACGTGTGCATCGGGCCGGCCTCGACTCGAGCCGAGGCTGCCGCGGACTTTGGTCGAGGTGCACCCGCGGGGTCGGTGCGGCTCGGAGCCCACACCGAAGCATGGCTGCGAGAGCTCGGGCTCTGACCTGTGACCTCAGACCTCTGGGACGAGACCGAGTGCGGCGGGCAGAGCGAGCAGCGTGTCGATGCGGTCCGGCGCCTCGGGACGTAGGCCGTCCCGGTCGAGGAAGATCGCTCGGATACCGATCGCGCGCGCGCCCTCGATGTCGTCCTCGTAGGAGTCACCCACCATTGCGACTTCCTCGGGCCTGGCCTCGAGGGCGCGGAGAGCGGCGAAGAAGATCGACGCATGCGGCTTTACCCGCCCGTGCGCCCTCGACCCCACGATCGCGTCGACCTCGAGACCGTGATGCATGGCGAACTCCTCGAGGTCGCGCTGACCGTTCGAGATCAGCCCGATCCTGATGTCGTGACGCCTGAGCTCGGCGAGCACGGGTAGCGCGTCCTCGTACAGGGAGAAGTTCTCGTGTCGTTCCCACTCGCGAACCATGTCCGTGGCAGCGGCGCGAGCGCCGCTCGCGCCGCTGCCCATGCCGAGGACGATCTGCTCGGTGAATGCAATCCAGATCTCCTCGTCGTGGACGAGCTCGTGGTTTCGCTGGAGCCTCTCGATCGCGGCGCTGCGCGCGGACCCGTACAGCTCAGGATCGAGGTGCAACCCGTGCCGCTCGCCTACGCGCCGATACCCCTCCGGGCCGAGCTCCGGACCGGGCCGAAAGAGCGTGAAGTCGACGTCGAAGAGAACGGCTTTGAACACGACCAGAGGATAGGTCTCGTGGGCCGGCGGAGTTAGTACCCAAAGCAGCACGGAGCTGTCGGCTCGGCGCAGGCCGGAGGGCGATTCATTCGCCCGCAGGCCTCGTCCAGCGTGACGCGATACCAGAACCAAGGGAAGGGGGCACGTGGGGGAAACCGCAGGTTTCCCCCACGATTAGTCGGGGTGCCCAGATTTGAACTGGGGGCCTCTCCGACCCGAACGGAGCGCGCTACCAGGCTGCGCCACACCCCGAGCGGGCAAAGGGTACCGGCTCCCGGGCACTGTGGCCGACGACCTCCAACCCCGTTGCGCGGCCTACCGGGCTCGCAGTATGCTCAGAGCGTGACTGTCGTTCTCGAGAGGCGGGCCGCTTGACCCCGCCCGGGAAGCGAATGACTCGAAAGCCCGACTGCGCACCTCGCGCTGGCGGGCTTTTTTGATGCCGAAGGAGGCACGGATGGCCAACCACCTGACGCCTGACGAGCTCGCCAAGGAGATGGGGATGGATCGCGAGGAGGTCATCCGCATCTGCATCGAGGAGGGCGTACCGATCTACCAGGGGAAGATCGACAAGACGCTCTTCCAGGCGTCGCTCGAGGCAGTCGGGGCCGGCGCCTCGTCCTCCCAGTCGTAGCAGCGTTCTCTAGGACGCCTTTGCGCG
>DATFEK010000029.1:0-7774 GCA_035251305.1 Gaiellaceae bacterium
AATCGGTGCTGTGGTCATTCCTCGATCCTAGGTGACGCGGCTTGCAGTTGAATGAGAACATACGTTCGTGACCACGGAGGCCCACGCGCACGCCCGCTTTCGGCGTGCGATCGAGCGCCGAGCGCTCTGGATGGCCGAGGATGCCGCTCGCGAGATGTCCGAGCTCTCGCTCGAGGACGCGCTCCAGCTCGTCCACCTCTACTCCGAGCGCGGATCGCCGAAGTTCGAGAAGGCCGCGATGCGTTGGCTCGAGCGCTATCTGACTGAAAGCTCGCCGAGGCTCCTGCACTTCGCAGAGATCACGGCAAGTCTGGCCAAGCGCGAGCTCGAGGCGGCGGATTGACCCGACACGTGCCTGGTTGCGTGTGAAAGGCCGCCTGAAGACTGCGCCTGGCGCCGGCTCAGGAGACGCAGCACCAGCCTTCGATCCTGGGGAAGGCTCGCGATCGGAATTGCTCGGAGATGCTCGCGACCGCCTGGATGCGCGAACCGTCGGCGCGTACGAACACCCATTGATCTGCGCTTTGCCACGTCACCAGGATCCAACCGCCCGTGGGAGCCCACCCGAGCTCGCGGAAGACACCCATTCCGTTGAAGAGCCTGCGGTTGCTCAGAACATATGCGGTGCTCTGAGAGCCGTGGACTCGCGCCACCCCGACCTCGTACGAGCCCGGCCGGAAGGACGCGTCCACGTCGTGCCATCCCTCAGCTGGGTCCTCCTGATCGACGATGCGACCGCGCGAGTCGTAGACGCGGAGATGTTGGGGGGACAGGACGAGCAGTCGACGTCCGTCCGACGACCACTCGACGACCGTGGCTTGCCCTGGAGGACGCGACGCCTGCCAGAGAACCCGGCCGGTCTCGCCGTCGATGACCCGCACCGTTCGAGATGTCGTGTACGCGAGGACGAATCCGGCGCCGGGGCGCCAGGCGATCGGCTGACGCGCACCGGCTTTCACGAGCCTGTCACCTGTTCCGTCGCCGGCGACCATGCGGATGCCTGTTCGGTCGACGTACGCGATCCTCGTGTCCGTCTCCGTCCCTGCCCACCGCGGGGATGTGACGCCGGCGCGAGCCAGTGTCCAGCGTACGTCCCCGTTCGGCTCGAGCGCGGCGAGCTCGTTCTCGCGCGCCCCGACGACGAAGCGTCCGAAGGGTGACCAGCTCGCCTCCCGGTAGTCGCCGAGCAGTCGCTTCGAGCCATCCTGCTGAACGACCCAGACGCCCGCGTCGGACGCGACGAGGAGCCGACCCGGCGCCGGCAGCGAGAAGAGCGCGGGCTGCGTGCGCTCGACGCCGACGACTTCGCGGACCTCGTCGAGGACGGCACGGCCCGGCGGGCTCAGCGCAGCAGCGAGAAGCGCTGCGAGTGCCACGGCGATGGCAGCCACGCGCGGCCAGTGCGAAGCTCGTTCGACGGGATGTCGCCCGGCGAACGCGGACTCTACGACGCGCCAGGTGCGCTCGCGCGCGTCGTGCTCGTCCCGAATCTGGATCCGCTCGAGCTCGTGCTTCACAGCTCGTCTCCGAGTGCGTCGAGACCTCGTCGCAGGCGCGAGTTGACCGTTCCGCGTGGAAGATCGAGAGCCTCCGCGATCTCTCCCGGAGTGAACTCGAGCAGATAGCGCATCACCACCACGGCGCGATGCTCCGGGGACAAGGCCGCAAGGGCGGCGAGAGTTTCGCCTCCGGCCTGCGCAGACCGGTCGGGAGCGGGTAGCGACTCCGAGAGCTCCACTTCCGCACGCAGCCGCCGTGCGCGCGTCCAGTCGATCGCCCGATTGACGACGATCCGATGGAGCCAGGGGCCGAACGGCCGTCTGCGATCGAAGCGGTCGAGAGCCCGGATCGCGGCCAGGAAGGACTCCTGCGCGATGTCCTCGGCGGCACCGGCGTCGTGCGTGACGAGGTACGCCGCACGAAACGCCCTCGGCCAGTGGGCGCGGAACAGGGCCTCGAGATCCGAGACCGACCCTCGCTGCGCGCCGCGCACGCGGGCGCGCTCGTCCCGTCCCGTGCCCATCCCGTGCCCAGACTACGACCGAACCTGGCAGGGAGGTCCATGCTGGAGATACGAACGAGGCATCGGTGGAGGTCCGAGGGACCTCTCGCAGGCTCCCGGGTGTATTCGAGACATGGACCGGCGCAAGTTCCTGAACGCAGTCGCCTCGAGTGCGATTGCCCTGGGGACCGAGCCGGCGGCATTGGCCGCTCGGCTCGGCGGGACGCCCGTAGCGTTCGTGACCGCGGATCTCGAGAGCCACGTCGTCGTGCTCGACCTCGAGACCACGAACATCGTGCGGCGTATCCCCACGGGCCCTGGCCCGAGGAGCATCGAATCGGTTCACGACCGGATCGCGGTCGTCGCACATACGGAGCACGGTGTGGTCACGCTCCTCGACGCCGCCACGAGCCGGATCCGCGCCGAGCTCGACGCATTCGAGGCGCCCCGGTACACGGCAGCGCATCCCCGGCGCGTGCTCGCGTACGTCACCGACTCCGCGCGAGAGGAGATCGTCGTGCTGGACGCAGAGCGTGGCCGGGTGGTTTCGCGGACGTCGGTCCCAGGCCCGGCCCGGCACATCTCGGTCAGCCGTGACGGGAGAACGCTCTGGACGGCGCTCGGGACGAGAGCGGAGCGAGTCGCCGCGCTCGACGCGAGCGATCCACGTCGCCCGAGGCTCGAGCGCACATTCGCGGCGCCGTTCCTCGCCCACGACGTCGGCTTTGCTCCCGATGGGCGCACGGTCTGGGTCACTTCCGGCTCCGAGCGCCGGGTCGCGCTCTATCGCGACGGTCGACCGGCACGCATCCTCACCGCGGGCGCCCCTCCGCAGCATGTCGCCTTTGCTCGCTCGAAGGCGTTCGTCGCGAGCGGTGACGACGGGACGGTCAGCAGGCATCGCCTCGACGGGATGCTCGTGCGAGACGCTCGCGTTCCGGCGGGCTCCTACAACGTCACGTTCGGCTGGGACCGGGTCGTCTCACCCTCGCTCGGGGGAGGAACGGTCATCGTGCTCGACCGCAACGGACGCGTCCTGGCGCTCCGGAAGGTCGCACGCGCAGCACACGACGCATGCATCGTCTTCGGCCCCTAAGGAGGTCTGATGAAAAAGCTCCTCGTACTCGCCATCGCAGCTATTGCAGCGATCAGTGTCACTGGTGCGAACGCCCAGAAAGGTGGAGGCGGACCGCTGTCGGTGCTTCTCGGAGGGCAAGGCGTCGCCTCTCCGGACGGCGAGGTTCGCTACGTCGCGCTCACGACCGGGCGGCAGACGATCGTCTCCGTCGTCCGGGTTCGCGGTGGGCAGGTCGATCGGTGGCGACTCCTTCCCGGGTACTTCGGCGTTCCCGTGATCAGCCTCGACGGCGTGACGTCGGGCGTCTCACACGACGGCAGAAAGCTCGTGCTGGCCACGGTGGCTGGCGGAATCACGACTGAGTTCGCCGTCATCGACACGAGGACCCTGAGACTTCGGCGAATCGCGCTGCGAGGGTTCTGGTCGTTCGACGCGATCGCCCCCGATGCGTCCACGCTCTACCTCGTTCAGTACTCGGGGCCGGGGCCGAACGCCGCGTACAGCGTGCGGGCATTCGATCTCGAAACGAATCGAATGCTGTCTCGACCGATCGTCGACCGCGAAGTCGGTGCGGAGCTGATGCGTGGGTGGGCTGTGACTCGCGCCACGAGCTCGGACGGCCGCTGGGCGTACACCCTCTACGCGAAGCAGAAAGGAAAGCCCTTCGTCCACGCGCTCGACACGGCGAGCCGGAAGGCCTACTGCATCGACTTGCCGCTCGAGCTCGGCCGGCCCGAGCAGATGGGGCTACGCCTCAGGCTCCGTGCGGACCGTGTGCTCGACGTTCGCAACGGCCGGGAGATGGTCGCGACGGTCGACACGCGCAGTTTCGCCGTCCACAAGCATTAGACAGTCTCAGACCGGAGCGACCGGAGCCGGCAAGGCTTCGGTCGCATCCGCGATCTCGCGGGCGACCTCGACGATGTCGCGGTTGGCGGTGTAGATCCGGAGCTGGCGGTCCGAGCTCGAGCCGCGCGCGAGGATCTCGAGAATCCCCTCGAGCTCGCTCTCCGAGCCGAGCTCGCGCGCGTGTGGCTCGATCTCCGCCATGGTCCTGCGGATCAGCCGCGCGATCGGTATTCGATTTCGCCGCGCAGCCGCGAGATCCATGACCGGCGCCTCGAGGCCGTAGCGTGCGGCGAGCCACTTGTTCTCGCTCGTCAGGATGCGGTGGTACGAGGGAATCTCGTCGCCCGAGTCGTACCGTTCCGAGAGCTGCTTGACGAGCGCCTGGCAGTAGGCGGCGATCGCAACAGCGTCCTCGACCCGTGTCACCGCGTCGCAGATCCGGACCTCGACGGTCCCGAGCCGCGGGTGCAGCCGGATGTCCCACCAGATGTGTGTGTAGTCCGCGATGCAGCCGGAACGCTCGAGCTGCCCGACGACCTCCGCGTAGTCGGCGTAGTCACGAAAGCGCGGCGGGGGGCCTGAGCGCGGGAAGGCCGAGAACACCATCTGCCGGCTCGACGAGAGGCCCGTGGGCTCGCCACGCCAGAACGGGGAGCTCGCAGACAGCGCGAGGAGCGGGCCGAGCTGCGGGAGAAGCCCGTTCACGACCTTGATCGCCTTCTCGGCATCGTCCACCGCCACATGCACGTGCATGCCGAAGATGAGCTCGCGGCGGGCGACGTACTGCATCTGGTCGATCAGCGCGCGATAGCGGTCCTTGGCCGTGATCCGCTGGCGCTCGAAGAGACTGAACGGGTGCGTGCCGGCCGAGCCGACGCGGAGCCCCTTATCCCGCGCGACCTCGGTCACGTAGCCTCGTAACCGGACGAGCTCGCGCATCACGTCGCCGGCCGTGTGACACACCGGCGTCGTGATCTCGATCACGGACTGCATCAGCTCCGGGTTGATACGGGCCTCGAGCTCGTGGCCGCTGATCGCGGCGAGCATCGTGTCGATGTGCTGGACGAGATCGAACGTCCGCTCGTCGAGGAGCTGGTACTCCTCCTCGACGCCGAGCGTGTACGGGTCGCTCTTCCCGAATGCGTGGTCGAGCACGCTGCCGGCGGCGACCGACTCCTTGCCCGTGATCGACGGCGGGAACGCCTGCGTCTCGATCATGGAAGCACCGCGTCGACGTCGATCTCGACCGTCCAGGCTGGATCCATGAGTGACGTGACCACGGTCGTGTTCACCGGGCGGATCTCGGCGAAGACCTCGCCGTGGGCTCTGGCGACCCCCTCGAAGTGGTCCGGGTGCGTTACATAGACACGCGTTCGTACGACGTCCTCGAACCCGGCGCCTGCCTGCTCCAGGGCTCTGCCGATGATCTCGAAGCACAGTTGTGCCTGCTCGTAGGAGCTCTCGGGCGGGGGCGAGCCGTCCGGCGGGATCGGCGCGGTTCCCGCGACGTAGACGCTCTTTCCGACGACGACTGCACGGCAGTAGCCCATGATGGCCTCGTAGGGCGAGGTTCCGGAGATGAGTCGGCGTTCCACGGAGGACTAGTATCGCGCCGCGTGCAGGCACTTCGCCAGATCGACGGCTGGCCCGTCGGGTTCGCGGCCGCCGGCGCTCTCGGTGCCACCGGAGCCGTCGCGACGCACGGCGACTCCACGTGTGCTGTGAGGCTCGCCTCCGTCTCGAAGCCGGTCTGTGCTCTCGCGGTGCTCGTGGCTGCGGAGGAAGGTGTCGTCGACCTCGACGAGCCGGCCGGCCCCGCCGGCTCGACCGTCAGGCACCTTCTCGCTCACACGTCGGGACTGCCGTTCGAAGGGGCAGTGCCGATTGCGGAGCCGGGTCGCCGGCGGATCTACTCGAACGAGGCGTTTCGCGTCCTCGCCGAGCACCTCGCAACGCATGCGGAGATGCCTTTCGCCGACTACGTCCACGCGGCGGTGTGCGCTCCCCTCGGGATCGGCCTCGATCCGCACGGAGATCCCGGTTCGGGAATGCACGCGTCACTTGACGATGTGCTCGCGCTCGGTCGCGAGTTCCTGCACCCGCGTCTTCTCGCGCCCGAGACTCGGGACGAGATGACGAGTGTCCAGTTTCCCGGGCTGGCCGGCGTTCTCCCCGATTACGGCCGCTTCGATCCACTCGACTGGGGTCTCGGAGTACAGCTCAACACGCCGACGCCGAGCTGGATGGGGACGACGGCTTCGCCGCGCAGGTTCGGGCACTTCGGCGGCTCGGGGACGTTCCTCTGGGTCGATCCGGACGCAGGGATTGCATGCGCGGCGCTCACCGACCGCGAGTTCGGCGAGTGGGCAAAACAGGCGTGGCCGCGGCTCTCGGATGCCGTCCTGGGTGAGTTCGGGGTCTGACCCGTGGGGTCAGACCCCAGGACCGACGCACGGGGGTCTGACCCCACGGGTCAGACGCCAGGACCGACGCAGGGGGTCTGACCCCACGGGTCAGACCCCACATCCCACTCAGTCCTCGGCGAAGAGTGGTCGCACGAGCTCGTCGAACGTGGCCTCGTCGCAGCTGGCCAGGACGCACGGCGTCATCGCGGTGATCGTTGCCGTTCGCGAGACGTTCATCGCCAGCGCAACCTCGCCGAAGAAGTCGCCGGCGCGCAGGATTCGCCGGCCGCCCATGGACGACTGAGACACGCCCGCAATTCCCGTCAGGAGCACGTAGAAGCGGTCGCCGGCTTGGCCCTCGCGGATCAGGACCGTGCCGGAACCCACCTCCTCGCGCTGCATGCGATCGGCGAGCTTCGTGAGCGTCTCTCCCGGCAGCTCGGCGAACAGCCCGACGCGGGCGAGCTCCGCCACCGATGCAGGAACATGCCTGGGAGACACGGCGGTACGGTACCCACGTGGGTGCTCTGGACGGCTGGCGCTTCTGCCCGCGCTGCGCGTCCGTCGTCACCCCCGCCGAGGGTCGCGTCGCCTGCGAGACGTGCGGCTTCGTCCACTACGCGAACAGCGTTCCTGCGGTATCCGCGCTCGTCGTCGATGGGGAGCGACGCGTGCTGCTCGCGCGCCGCGCCTACGAGCCCGACGCCGGTCTCTGGGACACCCCGGGCGGCTTCCTCGAGGAGGGCGAGGATCCGGTCACCGGTCTGCGGCGCGAGCTGCTCGAGGAGACCGGACTCACGGTCGAGATCGGAGACTTCGTCGGGATGTTCACGGACCGATACGGCGACGGACCCGGCGCCGCGGCTGTTCTCAACCTCGTGTGGGAAGCGACGGTCGCGAACGGGGAACCTCGCGCGGCCGACGACGTGTCGGAGCTTCGATGGTTCGCGCGGGACGCGCTTCCCGCGGAGAGCGAGCTCGCGTTTCGGTGGCTCGGTCCCGCGCTTCGCACGTGGGCATCCGGTCCGCCGCCCGCCGCGTAGTAACCAGACGCACCGAAGGGCCAGCGAACTGGCCCTTCGGCAGGGGAGGGGGAGGGGGAAGCCTCTAGAAAATCCTGGAAAGAGCTTACTATCAGGTTCGGCCGTCCAGCGGAAGGGCGGACGC
The DNA here is from genome assembly GCA_035251305.1 of Gaiellaceae bacterium. GTDB lineage: Bacteria > Actinomycetota > Thermoleophilia > Gaiellales > Gaiellaceae > GMQP-bins7. The sequence continues at coordinate 7,502 of DATFEK010000029.1, forward strand.
CTTAGGCGAGCTTGGTCGTCAGCTGGCCCGGGGGGACTTCGCCAACGGCAGCGAGGCCAAGCGAGCGCTCGAGTGCGGACTTCGGCTGCGCGCCGATGGCTGCAGCGGCCGGCTCACCCTCCTTGAAGAGAATCATCGTGGGAATCGACATGACCCCGTACTTGACGGAGAGGCCTTGCTCCTCGTCGATGTTCACCTTGACGAGCTTGACCTCGTCCTTCCGCTCCTCGGCGATCTTCTCGAGCACGGGCGTTACCGCGTGGCACGGGCCAC
>DATFEK010000033.1:0-4987 GCA_035251305.1 Gaiellaceae bacterium
AGACCCCACGGGTCTGACCCCGGGAACCCCGCCGGCTCGGGCGTCAGACCCCACGGGTCTGACCCCGGGAACGCCGCCGACTCGAGGGTCAGACCCCACGGGTCTGACCCCGGGAACCCCGCCGGCTCGAGGGTCAGACCCCACGGGTCTGACCCCGGGAACCCCGCCGGCTCGGGGGTCAGACCCCACGGGTCTGACCCCGCCAGCGCGAGGCCGTGGAACCTGCGCGAGTCGTACCTCTTCGACCGCGCTGTCATCGCCGAGATTCAGCGTGCCGCGCGGGAGGGGATCTACGACATCCGCGGCTTCGGCGCGAAGCGGCGCCTCCCGCACTTCGACGATCTGCTCTTTCTCGGCGCGAGCATCTCGCGCTATCCGCTCGAGGGGTACCGCGAGCGGTGTGGGGCAGACGTCGTCCTCGGCACGCGCTTCGCGACGAAGCCGCTCGAGCTGAGTATCCCCGTCACCATCGCCGGTATGAGCTTCGGCGCGCTGTCGGCTCCGGCCAAGGAGGCTCTCGGCCGCGGAGCGACCGAGGTCGGAACCTCGACGACGACCGGCGACGGCGGGATGACGGACGAGGAGCGTGAGCACTCCCAGACGCTCGTCTACCAGTTGCTTCCCTCACGCTACGGGATGAACCCGGACGACCTTCGACGCGCGGACGCGATCGAGGTCGTAGTCGGCCAGGGGGCGAAGCCGGGTGGCGGAGGGATGCTCCTCGGGCACAAGATCTCCGACCGCGTCGCCGAGATGCGCGACCTGCCGAAGGGGATCGACCAGCGCTCGGCGTCGCGTCACCCGGACTGGACCGGTCCCGACGACCTCGAGATCAAGATCCATGAGCTGCGCGAGATCACCGACTGGGAGAAGCCGATCTTCGTCAAGGTCGGCGCGACCCGGACGTACTACGACGTGCAGCTGGCCGTGAAGGCCGGGGCGGACGTGATCGTCGTCGACGGCATGCAGGGCGGAACGGCCGCGACCCAGGACGTCTTCATCGAGCACGTCGGGATTCCCACGCTTCCCGCCACGAGGATCGCAGCCGACGCTTTGCAGGAGCTCGGGATGCATCGCAAGGTGCAGCTGATCGTCTCGGGCGGCATTCGGACCGGAGCGGACGTCGCGAAGGCGCTGGCACTCGGTGCCGACGCGGTCTCGATCGGGACGGCCGCGCTCGTCGCGATGGGCGACAACAGCCCCGAGTACGACGAGGCGTATCGAGAGATCGGTAGCGCAGCCGGCTTCTACGACGACTATCAGGCGGGCCGTGACCCGGTCGGGATCTCCACGCAGGATGATGAGCTCGCTGCGCGATTCGATCCCGTCGTGGGCGGCCGCAAGGTTGCCAACTACCTACGCGTGCTGACGCTCGAGACCCAGACGCTTGCCCGCGCATGCGGTAAGACGCATGTGCACAACCTCGAGCCCCAGGACCTCGTCGCGCTCACCGTCGAGGCTGCCGCGATGGCGAAGGTTCCACTGGCGGGGACGGACTGGATCCCCGGCGTCAGCCGATCCGCGTAGGGCTGCGCAGGTTCTGGCGCGATGCCCTTTGAGGGGCGCGTTCGCATCAGACGATGCCGTCGTACGAGTCGCGGAGGTAGGCGTGCCGTGCCGAGGCGTCGCGCGCAGACCGCAGGTAGCGGCTCCACGCTCGTTGCTCGTGACAGACCGCACCGAGCTCCCACACGCAGAACGTCGGGCGCTGCGTCCCGTCGACCGGCCACGGGTTGAACGACGCCTCCGAGTCGCTTGCCTTCGCCCAGACCGACTCCCAGAGCTCGTTCTCGTTCCTCCAGGTCGACACGAGGAGGAAGTAGAAGCTCTCCCCACAGCGGTGCAGGATGACGAATCCGAGGTCACCCGAGATGCCCAGCTTTCCCGACTTCGCGGCATCGCGGAGATTCCGGCGGGCCAGAGCTCGAACCGCGAGTGGCACCGGAGCGTCGTCCGCGGCGATGTCGTACCACTTGAGGACGGTATCGTCGAGTGTGAGGCCCGGCGCCGGCTCGATGAGCTTCTCGACGTGCACATAGCCGGGCGTCACCCCGACTGCAGTCTCGACGGCACTCATGGTTTGTCTCCGACGCGCGTGAAGTCCATGATCCAGTTCGTCTCCCAGGTCTCGCCGCCGTCGTCCGAGAAGGCCTGCTCCCAGCGTGGCGTCGGCGTCGTGATGCCCGACCAGGTGAAGCGCACCCGGATCGGCCGCCCGTCGAACATGTCGTCGCCCTCGAAGATCCCCGTGTCCCCCGAGAAGTATCCGATCACGGGCGGGTCGAGCAGCCCTGGCCGGTGGCTGTCCGCCCAGTAGATCGACCACAGCCCGGTGTTCGGGTCGTAGAACCGGAAGGACATGCCCACGAAGCCGCCGCCGTAGTCGGTGCAGAACACGTCCTCGTTTCCCAGCCCACCCGGCAGCGGCCTCGCCGCCACCTTCGCCCCGAACTCGTCCCAATCGTCGGATCCGGCGAGGCGCCGTGCGAGACGTCGGTTGTGCACGTCCCACTTCCCCATCCAGAAGTCGAAGTCTCGGGACGTCGCTCGTTCTTTCACGGCTGCTGTCACGTCGCACCTCCAGGTCGTTGCCAATCGCCTGACGCTACCCCAGAAATAGGGCGGATTCAGCCCTCTATCTCTGCTTCACTACGGCGGTGCTCACGCCCACCGCACGGCTGCTCGAGCTCCTCGAGCTTCTCCAGACACAGCCGTTGATCACGGGTCGTGAGATCTCCGATCGCCTCGAGATCGACCCGCGGACCGTGCGCCGTTACGTCGAGGCGCTGCAGGACCTCGGCATTCCCGTCGAGGGACAGCGAGGCGTCGGCGGCGGCTATCGGATACGTCCCGGCTATCGCCTTCCGCCGCTGATGCTGACGGACGACGAAGCGGTCGTCGTCGCGCTCGGCGTGTTCGCCGCTCGGAGGCTCGGGCTTTCGGCCTCGGACGAGTCGGTCGACGGCGCGCTCGCGAAGCTCCATCGGGTTCTTCCCGACGCCCTGCGTCGCCGCGTGGAGGCGCTCGAGTCGTCGCTCGAGTTCACGAGGCAGCCGACCAGGGGCGTGCCCGTCAGCGGAAACGTCGTACTGCTTCTCGCCGAGGCGATCCGGCGACGCCGCCGGCTGCGGGTGACCTACCGCTCCTACTCGGGCGACCAGACGCGCCGCGAGCTCAGTCCGCACGGGCTCGTTGTCCATTCGGGCCGCTGGTACCTCGCGGCGCACGACCACCTGCGCGACGACCTCCGCACGTTCCGGGTCGACCGCATGCAGCGGACTCGGGTCGTCGCCGAGCCGGCTTCCTCGCCGCCCGACGGCTTCGACGCCGTCGCGTACGTGAGCACGTCGCTTGCACGCGTGCCGTGGCCATGGGAGATCGAGGTGGTGCTCGACCTTGCGGTGGACGAAGCCGCGCGTCGCGTTCCCGCGACGCTCGCGGAGCTCGTGGAGATGGACGGAGGGACCTTGCTCCGGATGCGCGTCGGCTCGCTCGACTGGACGGCGACCGTGCTCGCCGGGCTGGGCTGCGGCTTCGCCATTCGCAAGCCCGAGGAGCTTCGGGCGAGCGTTCGGGCGCTAGGGGAGCGGCTCGCGGCTTCCGCCTGACAGTGGCGCCAGCTCGTCGAGGACGTCCCTCAGCCCCAAGTCGCTCGCGAGCTCATCAGGGTGCCGACGCGCGAGGGATGTCTGCGAAATGGCCGCGTAGACCTCCGCCATGGCGTCGAAGAGTGCCGGAGTGAGCCCCGCTCGAGACTGTGCCGATGCGATCTCACGCATCTCGCCGACGTAGCGTGCGGCCTAGACCGAGGCGGTGCTCATCTTCACCGCCGAGGCGTCGCCGATCCGGTCTCCGACCACGATGCACTCCACACCGACGAACGGTAGACCGGCGATCGCGGGCGCTGGAACGCCCGAGAGATACAGGCGCGTGGTTCCGGCCCTCGAGGGCGGCGGGCCCGAGATCGAGCCGTCGACGAACGCACATCCGGCCGCATCAGCAATCTGCCCCAGCTCGCGGGCGGTCGTCGGCGCGACGGCATTCAAGTCTGCGACGAGGGGCTGTACCGCTCGCCGCCGGGCCGCCGTGGCGATGTTCTCGGCGATCTCGAGGGCCGCTTCCGGCGGCGCGATCGAGAGCACGATGGCGGAGGCGTCCACGACCGAGTCGAGATCGGGAAGGAGCTCGAGCCCGGCTCGTTCGGCCAGTCGTGCAGTCCGGTCGCTCCGCCCGTCGAGCGTTGCGACGACGCGCCCTCCGCCGCGTATCAGCGCCCCTGCCATCGCGCTGCCCATGGCACCCGGGCTGACGATGCCGACGGTCTGCACGTCCGGCGAGTCTACGTACGCGTCAGCTCGTAGCGAAAGAAGAGGTGCGAGCCGTTGCGCCGCAAGCTGAGCAACCGTCCCCGTACGTCGAGCGGAACGAGATCCGCCGCCTCGACGAGTCTCAACCGCGTGCCGTGCCCCGCGTCGCCGACGAGGAGCGGGGAGGTCGTCAGGAAGAGCTCGTCCACGACTCCCGCTCCGAGGAAGCTGCCGAACGCGTGAGGGCCCGCCTCGGACAGGATCCGCAGATGGCCGCGGTCGTGGAGCGCTCGGACCACGAGCAGCGGATCGACCGCCGTCGAGCTTCCGAGCTTTACGACAGTGGATGCGTGCGGCAGGCGGCCGTCCAGCCGGGCGGCGCCGGACTCGCTGGTCAGCACGAGTGCACCGGACGCGAGCACGGGATGTGCCGGATCGATGGAGCCGCTCCCCGTGAGGATCGCCACCTCGGGCGCGTCGGCCATGCCGAGCTTCCGGCGAAGCTCGGCGTAGCCGTCCGTCGCCGGTGGGTAGATCCGCTCCGGCCTCCACGTGCCGCCGGGCGAGGCGCGCAGCACGCCCGCGCCGATCAGGACGACGTCAGCGAATGCTCGAAGGAGGCCCATCAGGAAGCGGTCCGCGTCGCTGTCAGCGGCGATCAGGTCGTTCGAGCTCGGAAT
>DATFEK010000047.1:0-7732 GCA_035251305.1 Gaiellaceae bacterium
AGCGGCTCCAGAGCCAGATGGAGTACTACACCGAGCAGATCGCCGCATTCGCTTAACGCTCGGACTTTGCGCAGGACGGGAATCCGCTCGCGCGGATTCCCGTCGCGGCGCCCGACGCGTCCGCTTCGCGGGCCCACCAAAGGTCCACACCTCTTAACAATGGGCGTGTACAAGGGCGACGTGCGTCTCTTCGCGTGCGCCACCTCCATCGTTGCCCTCGGACTCGCCGGCTGCGGCTCCGACACCGCCGTCGAGCTCGTCTGGGGCGGGCCCCCCGAGCCCGGCCCCGGCGGCGTGGTCTCCGTCGACGGGTTCGCGAGCTTCCAGCGCGACGTGGACGAGCACTGGGAGGGGTCAGCGGCGATGGCGGCCGGCGAGTTCCTCCGGCTGGACGAGCGGACGGCGACCACGACGACGATCGAAGGGACTGCATCGGCCGAGGGCACGGGGCCCCAGACCGTCATCGTCACTCTCGACGGGCTCCTCGACGATTCGGTCCGGGCCGAGCGCTGGACCCTCGGCTTCGAGGACGACGCGGGCGTCTACATCCTGACCGCGGCGCTCCGAGAGCAGCGCTGCCAGCCCGGCCGCGGGCATCAGGAGTTCTCGGCAGACGACTGCGTGTAGGGCTCGAGCTCTCGGGGTCAGACCCAGTGGGGTCTGACCCCACTGTCCAGGGGCAAGCCCTCGGGGTCAGACCCGTGGGGTCTGACCCCGGCCTCGCGGACGAGATCCGGCGCGACCCTTACGGATACGACGGGTCGCTCGGAGTCGTCGGGGGCGGAGTCGGGTCGGGGCTCGAGCCGCTGCTCGCCTCCGACGCCTTGACTTGCCCACGGACCTCACCTGCGACGTTCTTCGCCGTGTGGACGTTGACGTACGCTCCACCCGCTCGGATCGTGCGAAGCCTCGCGTGCGAGATGTTCGATGCACCCCGCTGACCGGTCCTACACGGACCGCAGAGCGCGACCATCACGCCACCTGCCTTCCCGGACCTGCCGACGTGGATGTGCGCCGCGGCGGCCCGCCCCGAGAGCTTCGTGAACGTCAGGCGCCAGGTGAGTCGCGCTCGGTCCGAGTCCAGCTCCACGACCTTCCCGGTGAAGAGGCCGGTCGCTCCGGTCGGGACGCCCTTCGGCTTCGGAACCTCGAAACGAGCCTTGAGGTTGGCGGTGAGGTTGTACGCGTCCTTCTGCGGCGCTCCCGGGGCAAGCCCGGCCAGCGCCAGCGCCGTCAGCAGGACCACGACGGCGCCGAACGTCTTCGCCAGCACGTCTTTCCGGACGAAAGTCACGCCTACTCCTTCGCGCGCGACGGCGAATCGGATTGCAGAGCGAACGACGGCTAACGGCGCGCGGTGCGCCAGCGGCCGAAGATGAGACCGCCGACCGTGAACCCGAGCCCGAAGGTGCCGAGGGCGAACGCGCCTATCGCGATGAACTTCCGCCCGAGCGAGAGGCGATGCCAGCGCCCGATAGCTTCCTCTTCCTCGGCCGAGAGCGGCTCGCCGCGACGCTGCTTCCGCACGGCTCCGCCTGCTCGCAGTCCGAGATAGATGTCGTCGAACAGCTCGGGCGACTCGTCCGCCACGATTCGAGTGTATAGCCTGCCCCGGCCGTGACCGCGCGAGTTCTCCACGTCGCCGATCTCCATGTCGGACGACGTGATGCGGAGGCGCCGTTCGCGGCGCTACGCGAGCTCACGACTCGACTTTCGCCCACGCTCGTCGTGGCGACCGGCGATCTCGCGCACCGCGGACGACGATCCGAGCTCGAGCGAGCGGCGGAGCGGCAGCGCCCGGCTTCGGTCGCCCGCGCCCGCACCGTCAGGGGGAAGCGCAGGGTCTGAACGTGTACGACGCTACGGCCGAGACGTTGACCATCACGACATTCACTCGGAACGGTGACTCTTTCGCCGAGGTCGGGCAGCGCGCGTTTCGGCGCCGGTAGAGTCACTCGTCGGCATGGAACCGGCCCTGACCGAGCTCCAGGACCGCCTGGGCAAGCTCACTGATCTCAGACGCATCGCGAGCGTGCTCCTCTGGGACATGACGGTGTGGATGCCTCCCGGCGGCGGGCCGAGCCGGGCGGCCCAGCTCGCGACCATCGAGGCGATCATCCACGAGCGCGAGGTCGACGAGCGGCTGGGCGAGTTGCTCGAGGAGCTCGAGCCCTACGCCGAGTCGCTCCCGGCCGACTCGGACGAGGCCTGCCTCATCCGGGTTTCGAAGCGCGACTGGACGAAGGCTCGCCACGTGCCGGTCGAGCTCGCGACGGACCTGGTGAGAACGGCGGCGCAGTCGTACGAGGTCTGGGTGAAGGCTCGCGAGGAGTCCGACTTCGCCTCGTTTCGCCCGTGGCTCGAGCAGATCGTGGAGCTCCGGCGCCGCTACGTCGAGTGCTTCGCACCGTACGACGATCCGTACGATCCGCTGCTCGACGACTTCGAGCCCGGGATGAAGACCGACGAAGTGAGACCGATCTTCGGCGTCCTCGAGCGCGAGCTCACCGCACTCGTGGCCGGGCACGCGACCGACGACCAGGAGGACTTCCGGCAGGGGCCGTTCTCGATCGAGGGTCAGGCAGCGCTCTCCCGTGAGCTGATCGAGCGCTTCGGGGCGAGCTGGGACCAGTTCCGACTCGACACGACGGTGCACCCGTTCGAGACCACGTTCGGGCTGGGAGACGTCCGCCTCACCACGCGCTACTCCGAGAACGACCTCCACTCGTTGTTCACCGCGATGCACGAATGCGGCCACGGTCTGTACGAGTGGGGAGTGAGCCCCTCTCTGGAGCGCACCCCTCTGTGCTCCGGCGCGTCGGCCGCGCTGCACGAGTCCCAGAGTCGGCTGTGGGAGAACGTCGTCGGCCGGTCGCTCCCGTTCTGGCGGTGGTTCTACCCGCGCGTCCAGGAGACGTTTCGCGAGAGCCTCGGACACGTCTCGCTCGAGAGCTTCCACCACTCGGTCAACCGCGTTCGGCGCTCGGTGATCCGCGTGGACGCCGACGAGACGAGCTACGGGCTGCACCTCATCCTTCGGTTCGAGCTCGAGCAGGAGCTCGTCTCGGGGAGGCTCGCCGTGAAGGATCTGCCCGACGCCTGGAACGCTCGCTTCGAGGAGCTCATGGGCGTCTCGGTTCCGAACGACTCGCTCGGCGTTCTCCAAGATTCGCACTGGTCGGGCGGCGCGTTCGGCTACTTCCCCACGTATCTCCTCGGCTCGGTCCTGTCCGTGCAGATCTGGGAGAAGGCGCGCGCGGCGGTCCCGGACGTCGAGGAGCAAATCGAGCGCGGCGAGTTCGGGGAACTGCACGGGTGGCTGCGCGAGAACGTCTACGCGCTCGGCCGCAAATTCACGCCCGCCGAGACCGTGCAACGCGTGGTCGGCGGGCCGATCGACCCTCAGCCGTACCTTCGCTACCTCGGCGACAAGCTCGAGGCACGCGCCGCAGCGTAGACCCTCTCGGGCCCGAGATGCCGAGCAGCCCGTGCCGAGCTAGGCAGCGCGGCCGAAGCGCTTCTCGGCCCTGGCGCGGGCACGAGCGGCCTCGACCTCGCGATCGCGCGGCGCAGCAGTCGTCACGAGCGCGGCGAGCAACTCACTCGTGACGGCCGCGACCTCGTCGACGGCACGTTCGTACGCGGCCTCGTTCGCCTTCGACGGCCTCTGTGACCCGCTCACCTTGCGCACGTACTGCAGCGCGGCGGCGCGGACCTCGTCCTCGGTCGCTGGCGGCTCGAAGTTGTGGAGCGTTTTGATGTTTCGGCACATGGCAGGACCTTAGATGATCGATGCCCCGATCTCGCGCGTCCGGATGCGCGATCTGACGCGTCCGGGACGCTTCCGCCCGGCGGACTGGGGTCCGGCTTCAGCCAGACCCCAGTTCGTCCGCCGGGCGTGCGCTTCGCGACGGGGGAGCGGCACCGAGGCGTCCAGCCTCGCCACCGCTCTCCCGTCGCGCCCCGGAGCGGCCAGCTCACGCCCCGGAGATGGCGATCTCGTGGCATCGATCATCTGCGGCTGAAGATCCGCCAGCCTCCTGCCGAGGCCAGCTCGAGTGTCCAGCCCGCGCGCGCGAGGTCGTCCTCGTCGACCGGCCGCGACGGACCGACGACGAGCCACTCGGCTTCCTCGGGAACGACGCCGCTCTCGGGAACGAAGACAACGGCCCTCCGAAGACCGGCATCCCATGCCGGGTAGACGTACGTGTTCCGAACGACGGCGAGAGCGAGTGTGGCATCGGTCGGGATCTCCTCCGCAAGGAAGCGAAAGGCCTCGGGATCGCCGTTGCCGCCCTCGGCCTGGATGAACCATCGCGCCGATCTCTCCGGATCGCGGTTCCCCGGGAGTAGCCCGAGACTTGCCGGCCTCGGAACGAAGTACCCCACGAGGACGGCCAGCGTGACCGCGGTGAGCGCGACCGCCGTCCATGCCAGCGGCCGAACACGCACCGCGACGCCGAGGACCGCTGCGGCAAGCGCGACGGAGAACGCGATGTAGCGCATTCGCTGCGGCTCGTATGCCAGCGCCAGAGCCGTCAGCACGAGACTCAACGGCACGCCGCAGAGAGCGACGAGAGCCGCGGGTGAAAGCCTGCGTCGCGCGACGTCCGCAACGACGAGCGCACCCGAGCCGAGGAACAGCACGACGAAGGCCAAGCCGTACGACGAGTGCATCGGCGACTCGTAGAAATCGGCCGGCAGACGTTCGGCGGGCTTGTCCGCGAGCCCGACGGCCGCACCGACGTGGGCGAGGGCTCGATCCGCGACGTCGACCCACGTCACGACCAGCGGGACGAGGAAGAAGGCGACGACGCCCGCGAGCAGCGCGGCAGCGCTCACTCGTCGCTCCCCGCGGACAGCGAACACGATCGCCACGGCCACGCCGAGCGCGAGCCCCGACACGCCCCAGATCGGAGAAGCCAAGAGCCCCGTGCCCTCGGCATTCGAGAGCTCGAGCAGGTCCACGACGGACAGTCGAATGCGCTCGGCCAGCGGATCGCCTCCTCGGTCGAGGGCGACGCCACCGTCGAGCTCGTCCGTCTCGAACAGGTTGACGACGAACCAGAACGACCCGGCCGCCAGACCCGCCACAGCGAAGGCGAGCATCTTCGGCCACCGGGTGCGCGGTTGGCTCGCAAACGCGAACAGTGCAAGAACGGGCAGTGCGAAAGCGACGGTTCCCTTCGTGCCGACAGCGAGGGCGAGCGCCAGGGCGGCGAGGGCGAGCTCCGTTCTCGACGTGCCCATCGCGAAATACGCGCAGATGGTGAGCAATGACGCGACGACCAGGTCGTTGAGCGCAGTCGGCGCCTGCAACGCGACCACCGTGAAGGATGCGAACGACAGCGCCCCGAAAGCCGCGGCTCTACGGCTCAGCCCCAGCCGGCCGGCGATCCCGAAGATCGCGATGCACGCGAAGACGAGCGCCAGAAGCTGGACGCCGGAGACATAGCGATCGCCGTTGCCGAGGATCATCGACGACATCACCTCGATCTCGGCGACCGGCGGAAACACGTCGATCCGCTCGTCCGGGGCGTCGGGGACGTAGGCGACGGCCTCCTGCTGCTTCCACAGCGCCGCTCGGGGAAGGTGGTAGAGCATCGTGTCGGGCAGGCTCTGCGGCACCGTCAACCCGACGCTGAGGAGGTACAGATGCGTGAGGATCGCGAGGGCGGCGAGCACCGCGACAGCGCGATCGCGCAGGGCATCGCGTGTGGCCGGTACGACGTTCCGCAGGGGCGGGCCCGGACGCCCCGAGCGCACCCACACCGCGACGGCGACGGCCAGCAGTCCCGCGACCGAAGCAAGCAGTGCGGCGCGCGTCACCCCTCGCGCGATCGAGAGCGCGAGCTGGACGACGACGATCTCCGCGCTCGCGACGAGGTACGCAGCGAGGAGGAAGCCGACCGCCGAACGTAGCCGAAGGCAGCTTGCGGCGAGCGCAGCTGTCGCGGCAACGAGCACGAAGGCCAAACCCAGGATGAGCGTGCCCACGGCGGCCAGGCTAGTGAGGACTGCCGACGTCTACGCGGCCGTCAGCGCGTCCAGCTCGCGCCGCAGCTCCTCGATCTCGTCGCGAAGCTTGGCCGCGTACTCGAAACGGAGCTATTCAGACAGGCCGACTGAGGCCGCGACACCGCCGCGGCTCCGTAACAGGGATTGGCCGCGCGGCGTCGCCTATCCTGACGTTCGTGGCTTCGAGCACGCGAGACGTCACGGTCGATCTGCCTGGCTCCGACCTCGTCAGTCGGGGCATTGCGGATCTCGAGCGCGGAGACGAGACGATCGCGTCGTTGGTCGTCTCGATCGGCGCGGCGCGACTCGTGCGTCTCGGACTCCCGGTCAGATCGCCGATCGCTGCTCCGGAGCATCGGCTGTACGAGCGGCTGGCAGCCGTCGACTCCGACTCCGCCCACTCGCGGTACAACGCGCTCGTTCGCCGCCTGGTCAGCTTCGAACGCGCCGCTGAATGCGCGAGCTAGCGAACGCCGACCGCATTCGTCGATTCATGCGCGCTCTCGGCGACGCATCGGACGGGGACGGTGCGTGCTACTTCACGGGTGGAGCGACCGCGGTGCTCATGGGCTGGCGGCGGTCGACCATCGACGTCGACATCCACCTCGTTCCCGAGTCGGACCCGCTGTTACGCGCGATCCAGACGCTGAAGAACGATCTCCGGATCAACGTCGAGCTCGCCTCCCCAGCCGACTTCATACCCGTGCGGCCGGGCTGGGAGGATCGCAGCGCCTATATCTCACGCGAAGGTCGACTCAGCTACTACCACTTCGATCTCGTCGCTCAGGCGCTAGCGAAGCTCGAGCGAGCGCATTCCCAGGACCTCGCTGACGTGACGGCGATGATCGAGCGCGGCCTGATCGAGCGCGGCGCAACGCGCGTGACGTTCGATCAGATCGAGGCGGACCTCTTCCGGTTCCCCGCGATCGACCCCGCCTCGTTCAGGCAGCGAGTCGAAGACGTCATCGGGCCGCCCCGATAGACCACTACTGGTGGCTGCGTGCCGTTCGTCAGTGCTGCTTGCGGACGTCCTGCCCGGACCGCCGGACGTTGAGCGGCCGAGGCACGGCACCGCGGTGGCCGTTCTCTAGGACGTCGCGAACGTTCGGGCGGAGCAGCGGGTCCGGCGTCGTTCTCGGGAATTTCTCGTGCCCGACGTCAGCGAGTTCGTCGGCGCCTGAGCGACGGAGGTCCGCAAACAGCGCGACCCCCACGAGCACGATGATCATGAGCGTAAGCCAGTTTGGCATTTCCTCACCTCCAGTTCGGCCCCCAGGGCAAGCGTCCTTTCGGCACCAATGGAGTCGGCGGATTACGCATGTCTATTTACCCTCAGTCGGGTGAACGAAACGTGAAAGCATGAATCAGCGATGAAAATCGCTAGGCCTCGGCCAGCGCAGTCAGCTCGCGGCGCAGCTCCTTGATCTCGTCGCGCAACTTGGCCGCGTACTCGAAGCGGAGCTCCTCGGCGGCGAGGTACATCTCCTCCTCGAGCGTGATCACGAGCTTCTCGAGCTCGTCGCGGGACATCCCCTCCACCTCGGCCTTCCCGCGCCGCCGGCGCGAGGAGGGCACGTGCGGGGACTCGAGCGAGAGGAGCTCGGAGATGTCCGAGACGCCCTTGACGATCGACTCGGGCGTGATCCCGTGCTCCTCGTTGTAGGCGACCTGGTACGCGCGCCGACGGTTCGTCTCCTCCATCGCGCCGACGATC
>DATFEK010000077.1:0-4601 GCA_035251305.1 Gaiellaceae bacterium
CGACTTCTTAAGCTCGATCGTGCTCGGGAATCCTGCGATCTGGCATCCGATAGCCGTGCTCGACGCACAGCGAGCCCGGCGACTCCTCGGTCAGGGCGTCGCAGTAACCCTTGCCATAGGCGGCCCGGATGAATGCGGCCACCACCTCGAGATTCCAGTCGGAGACGTCGACCGCCTCCCGCCAGAGATCCGAGAGGCGGAGATCGATGTCGAGCTCGAGAAGATCGATGCGAGTCGGGGCTAGAGCCATGTTTTCGAGCGTACGGACCCGATCGGACGGAGTCGCGCGCTCGTGCTTCGGCGCCGGCTTCTACGACTCCTCGGCTCGCACCGTGAAGGGCAGCGTCCAGTCCTCGCGGGACGACCCGTCGATCGTCAGGCGCCATTCGTAGCGGCCAGGCTCGAGCGGGAGTGGCGCGGAATTGACCGCGACGGGGAAGTCGAGTGGGGTGCCAGGCTTGAGCCCGGGTGGCCGTCCAACCTCGAACTCGCCTCCGAACGCGACCGGATTGTCGGCGTCCTCCTCGGCTTCGAAGGCGACGGCGCCGCCGTCGGCGTCCAGCAACTCCACGGAGAACGAGTGCACCGTGTTGGCGAGGTCCCAGGGGACCTGGATCAAGAGACCGATTCCGAACGCGGAGGCCTCGGGGCCGGTCTGCGACCAGCCGCCGCCGACGATCGTCAGCTTTCCGTCCGAGACCACCGCGTAGTCCGCGAGGAGCATCGTCGCCTTCACGCCCGAGAAGGCAATCACATCGGCGAGTCTAGGATGGACTCGAGGTGTCGTCTCGGATCCGCATCGGCGCTGCTCGACTGCCGTCTCGAGAGTCGCCCGAGGAAGCGATCGAGATCCTCCTCGATCGTGGGTATTCGGCGTGCGAGATCGACTTCGAGACCGGCTTCTGGATGGACTACCCGTTTGCAGAGAGTCTCGGCGAGCTCGCCCGCCAGCAGGACATCGCGCTCTCCGTGCACGCACCCCTCTTCGGATTCATGGGGCATCTGGAGGCAAGCGGTCGCAAGTTCACCTCTGCGGTCGGCGCGCTCGACCGGAGCGCGGGCATCGCGGCTGCGAGCGGTGCCGAGCTCGTGGTCTTCCACCCCGGGTTCCTCCTGGGTAGGAGTCGCGAGGACGCGATCGCAGCAGTCGTCGAGCAACTCGGCACGCTGCGAGAACGCCTCGAAGCCAAGGATCGGGCCGTGCCGTTCGGCGTCGAGGTGATGGGTCGCGTTCGCGACCTTGGCTCCCTCGACGACGTGGTCGATATCGCCCGGCAGACCGGTTGGGTGCGTCCGGTGCTCGACTTCGCGCACATGCACGCGACGAGCGATGGGAGCTTCCTCGAGCCGGAACCCTTCAGCGCAGCGCTCGGAGCCGTCGACGCCGTTCTCGAGCCCGGCGCGCCGTGCCACATTCACTTCTCCGACATCGCCTTCGCCAACCGGAACGAGACGAAGCACCTCCCCTACGGCGAAGGGACGCTGCGTGCCGAGCCGCTGCGCGACGCGCTGGCGCGATTCGAGCGACCCGCAACCGTGATCTCGGAGTCGCCCGACGAGGAGTCGAGTCAGGCGATCCGCTCGGTTCTGCTGTCGGTCGCCGGCGCGAGCTCGGCGAGCCGCGCTTCGTAGAGAACCGCGTCGTCTTCGCGCCCGCGGTCGCGCAGGAAGTCGACGAGCCGCTCGAGGGGATGCTGCTCGTAGAGCCGGTAGTTGGACTTTCTCGCGATGTCGATGGCGTTTCGAAAGATGTCCTCGGCCTCACCGTCCCGCTCTTGAGCCGCACGCACCGATGCAAGCGCGGTCATCGCAAAGATCTGGCAGCTCGTGTCCTCGGGCACCGCGGTGGCTGCCGCTTCGAGCGCGAGCCGCTCGGCCTCGTCGACCTTGCCCAACTCGACGAGAGTCGTCGCCAGGGCCGCCTGGTAGTCCGGAAGCAACCCACGATCGCCACGATTGCTCGTCAGGCGAATGGCTTCGCGAAACAGCTTCTCCGACCGGCGAAGGTCGCCCTTGCGACGAGCGATCCACCCGAGCTTCAGCAAAGCGGCCGCGATGGTCGGCTCCAGGCCAAGCTCCTCGGCGGTCGTGCGGACCTCCTCGAGAACGGTCTCGGCCGCGTCGAGCTCTCCCTTCAGCCTCAGGAACCACCCGTACGAGAGCGTTGCGCTCATGCGCGCGCGGACGCTGCCGCTCTCCCCCGCGAGCTCGAGGGCTCGTGCGATGAGAAGCTCCGCCTCGTCGAGCTCCAACGCGATCAAGTGAGCCTGGGCGAGCGCCTGGGCCGCCATCGTCTGGAGATCCTTCCGTCGCGCGTCCAGGGCGACCGTGTACGCGCGTTCCATGAACCGGACGTAGTCCTCCTCCGAGCCCAGCCAGGCGCCGACCGTAGCGCGCGCGCTGAGCGCGTCGAAATGAGCGCTGGGGTCGTCCTCGGTCGCAAGGATCTCGAGTGCCTGGTCGACGAGAGCTCGTGCCTGTGCGACGTCGCCATCGCGCTTGATCGACGCCTCGCCGAGCGCCGTGAGCGCGACCGCTTCCTTGACTCGCTCGCCCTCGTCGCGTGCCTCGTCTCGAACCTTCGCCATCTCCACCTGGACGGCCGCCCAGTCCTGAAGCCTCCAGGCCGCTCGCGCCGCCATGTAGCGGGCCGAGAGCGTCGGACGCAGCTCGAGTGCCCGAAGCGCGAGCGTCCGTGCAGTCGCATACGCCTCGCGCGCGATCGCACGCTTGGCGGCTTTGACGAGCGCGCCGCCCGTCTGCTGTGCGAGCTCGTCAGGCGCCGCGCCCTCGAGCTCGACCAGGAACTCGACCGCCTGGTCGAGATGGTATGCGCGGATCTCGACGAGCTCCTCGCCCGTCCGCTCTGCCAGCCACTCGGCGAAGCGCGCGTGATGCTGTGCCCGAGCGAGCTTCGGCAGGCCCGCGTACGCGACCTCGCGGATGAGAAGGTGCTTGAACCGATAGGCCGTCTCACCGGAGATCGATGAGCGCGGCTCGCGAAGTAGGAACTCCCGCAGCAGGAGGTCTTCGAGGAGCGAGTCGATTCCCTCGACATCCGGAGACAAGTGCTCGAGAGCGCCGCTCCAGAACACCCGCCCGACGACCGACGCGCGCTGCAGGAGCGTCTTGGCAGCCGGCGGCAGGTGGTCGATGCGCGCCGCGATGAGTGCCTGCAGGGTATCGGGGACGCGGTCTGCGGCGTCGCTCCCGGAGCCTGCCTCGATGATCATGCGAATCGTCTCCTCGACGAAGAGCGGGTTGCCTTCGGTGCGCTCTAGCACTTCGCGTGGGAGCGGAGCGGGCAGCGCTCCCGACGTGCCGGCGAGCTGCGCCAGCAGCTTCTCGACGAGCAGCTCGCTCTCGTCCTCGGACAGCGGCTCGAGCTCGATCGCAGTCGAGCGGACTCGGCCTCCACCCCACCCCGGTCGTGCCTCGAGCAGCTCGGGTCGCGCGAGACAGACGATCAAGAGGGGCGCGCGCACGAAGTCGGCCAGGTGCTCGATCAGGTCGAGCAGCGGTGCCTCTGCCCAGTGGATGTCCTCGAAGAGGAGGATCAACGGCTGGACGTCCGCGATGCCGTGCATGACCTCGCGTGCGGCCCAAGCGATCTCCTGCGAGCTTCGCTCGCCCTCGAGCGCCTCCATGAGGCCGGCGGCCAGGCCGAGAACGTCTGCGACGGCCTCCTCCGCACAACACTCGCGAAGCTTCTCGAACGCCTCCTCGAGCGGGTCGTCGTCGGAGATGCCCGCTGCGGCCTTGACCATCTCCGCAAGCGGCCAGTACGTCACGCCTTCCCCATACGGCAGCGCGCGTCCCATGAGAACGCTCGCGCGCTCGACACCGTCGATGAACTCGCGTGCGACGCGGCTCTTCCCGACTCCGGGCTCCCCGTAGATGGTGAAGAGGTGCGCGCGACCGTCGCGGACACTGCGGTTGAAGGTGTTCTCGAGGAGCTCCAGCTCCGACTCGCGTCCGACGAGTGGGGCCCGCGGGCCCAGGGATCGCCCAGGGCCGTCGAGCATGTCGACCACCCGCCAGGCACGCAGCGGTCCGTTCAGCCCCTTCAGGTCCTTCGGCCCGGCGTCCTCGACGACGAGGCTCCCCGCAGCGAGCCTGTATGCCGTTGGCCCGACCAGGATCTCCCCGGGCATCGCCGCCTGCTGCAAGCGTGCCGCAAGGTTCACTGCCTCGCCCGTCGCGAACGTCGACTCGGCGTCCTCGACGACGAGCTCCCCGGCCTCGATGCCGATGCGTGCCTGAAGCCCCAGGTCGACGACCGCGTGACGCATGGCGAGCGCCGCGCGGGCCGCCCGCAAGGCGTCGTCCTCGTGCACCTGCGGAACGCCGAAGGCAGCCAGCACGGCGTCGCCGGCGAACTTCTCCACGATCCCGCCGTGCTGAGAAACGCACCTGGATACGGTCTCGAAGAACTGGTTCACGCGCCGCCGCACGACCTCCGGGTCGGTGCCCGTGACGAGGGCCGTCGAGTCGACGATGTCGACGAAGAGGACAGTCGCAAGCTTGCGCTCCATGCTCGAAGTGTAGAAACGACCGCGGAGGCTCCGGCCATCCCACGGTCGCCTACCAGATCGACGACT
>DATFEK010000106.1:0-3881 GCA_035251305.1 Gaiellaceae bacterium
CGGCGCGTACATCCTCGTGCTCGCGGCTCTTGCTCGAGCGCCCGCGGCATCGGTGGCCGCCGTGCGCGAGACGAGCATCGTCATCGCGACGGCATTCGCCATCCCGCTACTTCACGAGCGGGTGAGCGCGCCTCGGCTCGCAGGTGCTGTGTTCGTCGTCGTCGGTGTCGTGCTGCTCGGCGTCTAGCCACGCAGCGAGATCGCCTTTCCGGCGCCGTCCGGGACGGGCAGCTTCGCGTGTGCGGCGGCTGCGGCCGCGACCCGCTCCGCCATCGGCTCGACCCATGCGCAGGCGCGCTCCGCGTTCGTGTCGACATGGATCAGCATGTGCTCTCCTGTCGCGACCGCTTCGCCCGTGGCTGGGCGAGCCATCGTGTGGAAGAGATGCACGCGCTTCTCGTCCGATCCGAGCACTTGGGTGTCCACGGAAAGAGGATCGAGCGCGGCGACCTCGCGGAGGTACCGGATGTGGGTCTCGACGGTGTACGTGCTGTGGCCGTGCTCGAGGTACGCAGCATCGAGGCCGACATGGCGCAGGAACGCGTCCGTCGCATGGCCGAAGACGTCGCCGTAGCGGGCCTCGGTCATGTGGCCGTTGTAGTCGACCCACGAGGGGTCGACCGTCGTCTCGTAGAGGCGCATGGGTCGCGTCGGGTCCACGTCGATCGTCGCCGGCGCGGCCTCCGCGAACAGCCTGGCTTCGTGTGCGTGGAGCACGGCGCCCGCCGCGTACTCGCGCGACCGTAGAGCCTGTAGGAGGGCGACGAGATTGTCGTCGCGGATCCGCTCGAGCTGGCGAACCGAGAGGCCGCCCGCTTGGAGGTCCGATTGTGCGGCGAGCTTCTCGATCAGCTCGTCCGTGAGCTGCGGAACCTCGGTGAGCTTCGTCCACGGCCACTCGAGCGCCGGTCCGAACTGCTCCAGGAAGTGACGCATTCCTTCCTCGCCACCCGCGATGCGGTACGTCATGAAGGTGCCCATCTGTGCCCAGCGCAAGCCAGCCGCGTACCGGATCGCGTCGTCGACCTCATCGACTGTCGCGACGTCGTCGTGCACGAGCCACAGCGCCTCTCGCCACAGAGCCTCGAGCAGGCGGTCGGCCACGAAGCCGTCGATCTCTTTACGCACGCGCAGCGGCCTCATGCCGAGCGAGGCGTAGAACGCGAGCACCCGCTCGATCGCGTCCTCCGACGTCTGCTCTCCGGCGACGACCTCGACGAGAGGCAGCAGGTACACCGGGTTGAATGGATGCCCGACGACGAAGCGTTCGGGATGGCTCATGTCGGCCTGCAGCCGGGACGGCAAGAGCCCCGACGTGGAGGAGCACACGAGTGCGTCCGGTCGTGCGAGCGCGTCGATCTCTGCGAGCAGTCGCCGCTTGAGCGCTTCGCTCTCGGGCGCGCTCTCCTGCACGATGTCCGCGTCGCCGACAGCCTCTGCGAGGGAGGCCGCGAACGAGACGGAGCCGCGGACACGGGGCGCAAGAGTCATCTTGGCCCACGCGCGCTCGGCGTTCTCGAGCATGGCTCGTACACGCCGTTCCGTTTCCGGATGAGGGTCGGACACGATGACGTCGACCCCGTTCTCGACGAAACGACCCGCCCAGCCGCCGCCGATCACACCGCCACCCACGACTGCGACGCGCGTCAATTGCCTGTCAGCTGGAGCTTTTCGCGCACGTCAGCTGGACCGAGGACGCCCACGTTCATCGCCTCCAGGATTGTCACTGCACGCTCGACGAGCGCCCCATTCGTCGCCTTGGCGCCCCGCTCGAGCCAGATGTTGTCCTCCAGCCCTACGCGAACGTTGGCTCCTACGAGCGGAGCGAGGGCGACGTAGGGAAGCTGCATGCGACCGATCGCGAAGGCCGAGAAGACGCATTCCGGCGGGAGTTGGCTGACCATGGCGAGGAGTGTCGACGGGTCGTCCGGCGCACCGTAGGGAATACCCATGCAGAGCTGGAACATCGCGGGCTCGTCGACGAGCCCCTCGGCGAGGAGCTGCTTGGCGAAAACGAGGTTCCCGGTGTCGAAGATCTCGATCTCGGGACGCACGTCGAGTGCCTTGATCTGCCGTGCCATCTCCCGCAGCATCGAGGGAGTGTTCGTCATCACGTAGTCGCCCTCGGCGAAGTTCATCGTCCCGCAGTCGAGCGTGCAGATCTCCGGCCGGAGCTCGGCGACGTGCGCGAGCCGTTCCGTGGCACCCGCCATGTCGGTGCCCTCGGGATTCGGCGGGAGGGGCGACTCGACGCCGCCGAGCACGAGGTCGCCTCCCATGCCGGCCGTGAGGTTGAGGACGACGTCGACATCCGACGCGCGGATCCGCTCGACGACTTCCCGGTAGAGGGCAGGATCGCGCGATGGGCCGCCCGTCTCCGGATTCCGGACGTGGATGTGGGCGATCGCGGCTCCGGCTCGCGCCGCCTCGAGCGCGGCGTCCGCGATCTGCGAGGGCGTCACGGGCACGAGCTCCGAGCGGTCGGTGGTCGCGCCGACACCCGTCACCGCGCAGGTTATGAAGACCTCGGTGTTCACCGACCCCTGACTCTACGACGCCCGTCTACCGCCAGGGCCGGGCTTCAGTCGAGCGTGCTGACGGCAGACGCCGTTGTTCCCGTTCGGGGATCTCGTCCACCAGCGACTCGATGTCGAGTGCGTCCCGACCGAGCGCGTGCGGCGCGACTTGCCGGTGGAGGACTTGCGCCGTGAGTCCGCGTGGTACGGGGCGACCTGGCCCCACCCTCCGCTCCGTCGTCGGTCAGTACGCGGGCGAGGGCAACGTCCGAGTTACCGAAGGTCTCGACGCTCTGGATCTTCACTCCGGGCCGAAGACGATCACGTTGCGCAAGGTGGCGCCGTCCCCCACCGCCGCGATCGCCTCGTTGATCCGCTCGAGCGGAAAGCGTGCAGAGATCAGCTCGTCGAGCTTGAGCCGCCCGCCCCGATAGAGGTCTACGAGTGCCGGCACCGCGATCCCGAGCTTCGTGGAGCCCATGTTGCTGCCGAGGATCCGCAGTGCCTCGCCGGCGAAGTCCACGGCGACGACCCCGAAGGTGGCGCCGGAGGGAGGCAGGCCGACCACGACGAGAGTGCCCCCGCTGCGGAGGAGGCCGAGGCCCTGCTCGACCGCATGGGTCGAGCCGACAGTGACGAAGACGTAGTCGGCGCCGCGCCCTCCCGTGAGGGC
The DNA here is from genome assembly GCA_035251305.1 of Gaiellaceae bacterium. Classification (GTDB taxonomy): domain Bacteria; phylum Actinomycetota; class Thermoleophilia; order Gaiellales; family Gaiellaceae; genus GMQP-bins7. The sequence continues at coordinate 3,190 of DATFEK010000106.1, forward strand.
GCGCACCTCCGCCGCCGGGTCGCACGCCGCCGGATCGAAGGTATGGGTGGCGCCGAAGGCGGTCGCGGCCTCGAGCTTGGCCGGCGAGATGTCGAGAGCGACGATCGGCTGCGCACCGCAGATGAGTGCTCCCTGCACGCTGTTGAGGCCGACGCCGCCCGTGCCGATGACGACCACACTCGAGCCGACGGGGACTTGCGCAGTAGAGACGACCGCGCCCAGTCCGGTGATGACACCGCACGCGAGCAGAGAGGCAACGTCGAGCGGTACGACGTCCGGCACGACGGCGAGCTGCGAGACGTCGACGACGACCTGCTCGGCGAAGGCGGCGGTGTTCATGGCCACGTGCACCGGCTCGCCATCCATGGTCTGGAGCCGGCTGCGTGCGTCGATCGGGAACTCGGCCTCGCACAGGTACGGCTCTCCTCGCGTGCAGAAGAAGCACCGGCCGCACGTGCGGATCAAGCTGACCACTACCCGGTCGCCGGGGCGCACGGCTTCGACGCCCACGCCCACCGACTCCACGATGCCCGCCGCCTCGTGGCCGTAGACGGCAGGCAGCCTGCCGCCCCACGCGCCCTCGGCGAAGTGGATGTCGCTGTGACAGATCGCGCAGGCGGCGACGTCTACCCGAACCTCGCCCGCCTGGGGCGGGTCGAGCTTGAGATCCTCGATCTCGAGGGGCGCGCCGA
>DATFEK010000107.1:0-3051 GCA_035251305.1 Gaiellaceae bacterium
AGAGATGCGATCGGTGGACCACGAGTCGTCGAGCACGACGCGCACATCGACCTCGGCGCCAAGCTCCGCGACTCTCGCGCGCACCTCGCGCTCCATCGTCTCGAGCGCGGGACAGCCCATGAACGTCGGGGTGAAGTCGATTCGGACGCCGCCGTCTGCCACGACGACCTCCTTGATCACGCCCAGATCGACGAGCGAGATAACCGGAATCTCGGGGTCCGGCACGTCCGCCAACGCCTCCCAGACGTCCTGCTCGGTGACTTTGTGGCTCAGAGCCACTTGGCGCTCCTCACCACTGCGTCCCCGGTGGACCCGAGCGGCGCACCATCGTCATCTCCTCCAGGAGCTCTGCGAGCTCGGCCTCGTGGACTCCGCGTGGGACAGGCTCGACATCGGGAAGGTCGCGGCCTAAGCGCTCTTCGGCTCGGCGGCGGAGCTGCGGCCGGAGCTCGCCGTCGAGCACGCCAAGGGCATAAGGCCAGAGCTCGTCGACAGCCTCGTTCAGACGCGACCGGCCGTCCTCAGTGGAGAGCAGACGGTCGATCCACATCTCCGCGTGCATGCGGTGATACGCCTCCTCGCGATCCATCTTTGCCGCGATGGCGGCGATCTCGGGGTCGTCGGATGCCTTCAGCGCCGCGAGTCGGATCTCGTCCGCCGTCTCGTACAGCCAGTGGCGCGCGATCGTGCGTGCCCATTCCAGGCGACGGAGCTCGACGAGCGGTGCCGAGCGGTACTCCTCCGGCTTGCGGTCGAAGGCGAGCTCGTCCGCTGTCGTTCCAAGCTCGGCCGCCGCGAGCTCGTACAGCGCCCGCGCGTGGCCGATCTCGTTCTGCGCGATCGATGAGAACGCCACGTCCTCCTCGAGGAAGGGCGCTATCCCGGTCCACTCCGAGTTGCGCCACCCGAGGATCAACTCATCGTCGGCGATCGACAGCAAGAGGTCCGTTCGCTGGCTCATAGTCTTTCTAGGCACTCTCGTCGGAGACGAGAGTGCCTGCCTTCTCGCGCGCCTCCCGCAGCCGTGCCTTGATCGAGTAGCCGTCAACGCGCCGGTACTTGAGGTCGAACTCGTCGGGGAACTCGTCGATCTCGTTCACTGCGTCGCGGGGCACGAGCCAGAGCGCGACCGATTCTTGCCGCCGTGCGTACTGCTCGCGGGCGTAGATCTCGGCGAATCTCTCGTTCGGTGCGGTAACGGTCCCCGCGTGTTGGAACGGCTGGCCCTTGCGCTCCTGGCGAAAGATCTCGTAGATCACTACGCGGCCTCCGCGAGCACCACCCGCTCGACCCACGCCACGTCCTGCCGAGACAGCCGTCGGAACGCGAGTCGCTCCTCCGAGGCGGGCCCGTGGCCGGTGACGACCGCCCGCAGCTTCTCCCAGTCGGGCTCGGTGTAGAGCCAGAGGTCGGTCTCCTCGTCCTTGCGCAGGTTCGGGTCCGGTATCTCGAGCCCCAGCTCGCGGATCTGCGACACGTAGCCGTCGAGGAACTCCTGGCGTGCGTCCTCGTTCGCCTGGCTCTTGATCCGCCAGACGTACATGGGGTCCTCCTCGGCCGGGATCGGGTTTCCGTGGAAGTGCATGAGCGGCTCCCACCAGCGGTCGAGTGCCTCCTGGACGAGCGCGAATTGCTCCTGCGTGCCGGTGACCATGGCGAGTATCACGTCGCGGCCGTGGAGGATGTGGAACGACTCCTCCCAGCAGATCTTCTTCATGATCCGCGCGTACGGCGCGTACGAGCACTTGAGGAGGGCCTTCTGAGAGACGATCGCGGCCGCGTCGACGAGCCACGCGATGACGCCGACGTCGCCCCACGTGCGGGTCGGATAGTGGAAGACGTTGTGGAACTTCGCCTTGCCGGACACGAGGTCGTCGAGGCAGGCGCTCCGCGGCTTGCCGAGGTCCTCGACGACGCGGTAGATGAGCTGAGCGTGGCCGACCTCGTCCTGGATCTTCGCCGTCAGGGCGAGCTTCCGCTGCAGCGTGGGCGCGCGCAGGATCCAGTCGCGCTCGGGAAGCACCCCCATGAGCTCCGAGTTGCCGTGCATCTCGATGAACTTCACGAGTCGTGCGCGGTACTCGTCGGGCATCCAGTCGCCGGTTTCCACCTGCCCGCCCGACTGGACGTACTCGAGGAACTCCTGCGTGCGCGTGTCCACGGATTGGCCTCCCTACCGAACGGTCGTTAGCATCGAGTATATGGCTACGAGGAAGGACCAGCTCACGCGCGAGGCTGCGCGGCTCTTTGCCGAGCGCGGCTTCCACGGCACCTCCATGGGGCACCTCGCTGAAGCGCTGGGCGTCCAGAAGGGCTCGCTCTACTCGCTCACGGGATCGAAGCAGGAGCTCCTCTTCGAGACGATGCGCGAGGGCGCGCGGGCCTTCCATGCGGCGCTCGACGCGGTTCCCGACGACGTCCCCTCGATCGAGCGGATTCGGCTTGCGCTGCGCGGCCACCTGGGCGTCGTTGCCGAGCAGCTCGATGTCGCCACCGTCTTCACCCGCGAATGGCGCTACCTCGACGACGAGTACCGCGAGGAGATCCTTGCCGAGCGCCGCGGCTACGAGGAGCGATTCCGCGCGCTCTTCACGGATGGGGTGGCAGCCGGCGAGCTCCGCCCCGATCTGGACGCGGGTGCTACGGCGCTGCTGATGCTCTCGGCAGCCAACTGGGCGTACACGTGGCTCACCCCCGGCCGCGACACGGACCAGCTCGCCGACCGCTTCACCGCGATCCTCGTCGACGGCATCCGCGGCTACGCGACCCCCCGGAGCGCGAACGCGCCGTAGCCTACGACGCTCTCGGGCCCGCCAGCCGTATCCGCGGAGGTGCGCAGGTCGAGCAGCTCGACGTGGAGGTCCGCCCGGCGTGCGTGCTCTACGAGACCGCGGAGTGCATCGATGCCGCAGGCGGCATCGGGGTCGATCGCCTCGGCCTCACGGCGGACGACGGCATCCGCTGTCGCGCGGTCGACGCGACTCGCGGTCTCTACGTCGTGATAGTGGCTCAGGTCGGTCGAGACGACGACGAGCGCATCGACGGTCGCGA